>DAOVYP010000532.1 GCA_030635565.1 Spirochaeta sp.
CCGGGGAACTCACGATAAAATCGACCTCTCTGGAGACCGTCGTCAATCTGTCATCCTGGACCGGAGAATCCATCCGCGTCATCCTTCTGAATATCAATCCGGAGCAGAGTATCGTCAGCCTCAACGGACGGGAAGTACAGGTGCATCGTACATCAGGGACGGATTACTGAAATCGGCTTGAGGCGAAAGCATTGAGCAGCGGTGAATATCAGTATCCGGAAATTGAAGTTCAGAAAGGGAAATTCATCTTATCGAAGAAGGGGTATTGGATCGATATAGATCTGCATTCCGATGAAGAAGTAATCCTGAAGATCATCAGAAACAAGGAGATGGACGGCCTGAGATTCACCGTCATCTCAGACACCCATTCGGGATACGATGTGTTCGTGTCTCAGTTACGGGATATGGTGAAAGATGTGCCGGACTTCCTCATCTGGAACGGAGATATCGTCAATAACGGTTTCACGGTTGAATACGTGACAAATGCGGCCATTATGGAGAGCCTCCCCATGCCCGTTTATCCCACGATCGGTAACCATGATATCTGGAATCGGGGTGAAGACTTCTACTACAGGTACTTCGGCCCCACCCGATACTCATTTTCATTTAAGGATTGCCATTTCGTTTTCATCGATACAAGCGTCGGTTTGATCGGTTCGGACCAGTTCGATTGGCTGGAGAATGAACTGGCCATCACCGATATGAAATACAAAGTGGTGGTTGGGCATATCCCGCCGATAGACACGGTTTTAGCCAGATTTGACGATTCAGAGCTTCAATATCCGGAATTGCGGCACAATCTTTTCAGCAAAGCTGAAAGCGATTTACTACTCGATTTATTCGCTCGATATTCGGTGGACTTGTTTCTCGGCGGGCATACACATGAACATGGCATGATGGAAATCGGTGGAACGATTGTGGTGACCAGTGGTGCCCTCGGCGGTACAGTCGGCCCGGGAGACAGTGTCAGTTACCTTGATATTCGGGGAATCAATGGTCGTCTCGTACCGGAGCAAATCGAAGTGATGAGTACGGAGGATGTGGGCGATAATGCCCTGAAAAATATCAGGCAGGCTGCAAGGGTCTTTCTTCTGTCTTCTATCATCAACAATTCCTTCGCCATTGCTCTCACATTATTGTGGATTCTTATCATGTCCCTGTGGTGGATTCCGTTAAGGAGTAAACTGACTTTCCGGATTAAATCGGAGTAATCAACCGCATTTCCCGGACATCAAGTATGATTGACACATGCAGGAGTAAAAAAGATGAAAATCGCCATGCTGATCCATTCAATGACGGGTAATACAAAAAATGTGGCCGAACAGGCTGCCGAAGCATTAAAGACCGGCGGTCACCAGGTGGACTTCATCGCACTGGAAGTTGAAGGCTCTTACAAGAAGGGCGATCCGAGCCCTTCCATCGTCTCACGTCCCAACCTCTCGGGATACGACGGTCTGGTGTTCGGCTCTCACGTCGAAGCCTTCTCCCTTTCCGCGGCGATGAAGACATACCTTGCGGATCTACCCGATCTGGAAGGACGGAAAACGGCGCTGCTTCTCACCCAGTTTTTTCCTTTTCGCTGGATGGGGGGAATCCATGCCTTAAGTCAGGCGAAGAAGGCGGTGGAGGCAAAAGGGGGCGTGGTTACAGCAAAAACCATTGTGAACTGGTCACGTAAAGATCGTGATACCCGGATTGCCTCGACTGTCGCCGCCCTGAGGGAGGTTTTTTCCGACGGTTGACCCGAAGCAGCCCAGCTCACCATCGAGCCCCCGGGGGCCGGGATAACATCCGAATCGCCGGGTATCGACCGAAACCCTCGGAGGTCATTCTATACATCCCTTTCCGTTGAATCCCACGTCTCCCTCCGTTATCATGGCCCAACTGCTTGAATAGCGCGCGAAAGAGGAAGGATAAGTGAAGGCGATCGAACTACCCAAGGCCTATGACCCCAAGGATTTTGAAGACCGCATCTACGCGATGTGGAAGGACGGCGGGCATTTCGCCCCCAAGGATTATGGGAGCGGCAAGGATCCCTTTGTTATCGTCA
>DAOVYP010000416.1 GCA_030635565.1 Spirochaeta sp.
AGCCGGTACCGCCTTCTTTGGAACGGACTCCGGAATAGACTTCATAACGCTCGACTTTTTCCAGGTCGTAAGCCCGGTCGAAATACACAGGCTGAAAATCATCCCCGCTCATCCGGATCTGGGCACTGTAGGTGAGATAGGTGAAGAGTTTGCCTCCCAGCCCCACCATACCGCCGGTTTTCGGATCCGAGGGATTCTGAATGACGAAATCACCGAAAAGGGACAGAGATGCTACCGGACCGCTCAACACCGGTTCGATGATGTCGACGCCGTAAACCTGGACGGTTTCGGCCGTATCACCCAAAAGAGACCCCGGACCGTACTTTGATAAACCATCATCGAAATTGATATGCCAGTAATTCGGGTCAGTTGCTGAAGGGTTGGCATAAATGAATGCATCGGTATCCCAGACTCCCGAGAATCCCACTTCCAGGCGGTTAATCAACCCTGAAGAGGCGAAAGCCAGCGGACGTACATAAATCCGTGTGCCGAAGAGGTCCCATTGTGAAACATTCGATGTGAAGACATCGATTCCCAGATAGGGGAAGTTCACCAGGGACCCGTCGAAAATGAATTCACCGCCGAATAATTTACGTTCTGGCCGAAGGTTCATATTGGTGTAGCCCCCGACGATGAAGCCGGTACCCAGATTCACCCCGGGTAAGGCTCCCAGATGGATGTAGAGGGGATCAACTGCAGTGCCGTAACGGATATATTCGAATTTGGTCAGATAGAGGTTCAGGTATTCGGAGAAGGTACCGCCATCGGGGAAGTACCAGTCCTTTTCATACACCTTGAATTGATTGTCCTGAAATGTGAATCGGAAATCGAGATCCATCGCCAAAGCGAATTTCCCGGATTCGAATTCGGGCATCAGCCGAATCGAGTTATATACCGTACCTTCCAGGGTGACGGCTCCGAAAAACATGCCCATGCCGAAGGGATCGCCTGCAGCGGCCATAACTTCATCCGATTGCGCCGCCAGGGGCAGTGCCAGTCCGATTAACAGGAGGGCGGCCGCGAAGGGGCGCGCACACCGTTGATACATAATCGTACCTCCGAACTAAACTATACACCGTCCTGCAGAGCGATTCCGGCCCAAAAAACAATAAAATCGCCGACGGTCCAGAGCCCATGAGACAGCTCCGGAAAGGAGGATTTGGTCCGCAGACAAGGCGGCTTGAAGCGGAGTAGCGCAGTGTACCGATAGGTACATGAGCACACGAGCATTCAAACAACGCCGTATGTGGGTTTAGAAGCGGAACTCGGCCTCCAGGCCCAACTCCCAACCGTTCGTTAATTTACCGTCCCGGCTTCCCAGCCCCAGAGCCAGCCAACCTCTCAGGTGGCCGGAATCCTGAAAAATCCAGCTGGATTCGTGATAAAGGGTGAAACCAATATCAAAGATGGATTCCGGCGGGGCATCCTGCCAGGGATACAATCCCGTAACGATGAGTCGCTCCTTGCTTTCCAGGTGGTGCTGCCGTGGAATGGCCCGTTTCACAAGAGGGAGGTGGAGAACGTCCCTGCTGGCGGTACGCCATTGGTACTCGAGACGTCCTTCCTGCCGCGTCTCCCTTCTCTCGGGGTCCCAGTTCCATGAAATACGGTGATCCAGTATCAGTCTGCGGTTTCTGACTCCGGTAAAGACCCAGTTTGTCTGCCAGAGGATTTCCTCAGGATCCGGTGCCGACGTCCCATTAAAATCCTCCAGAGTAATCTGGATGAGTGATGAGAGCTCCTCGGTGTTGTAGATCGGCAGGATCGGATAGCGTCCGAATTGCCCGAAGAGATTAACAGCGCTGAATCCTAAAGATCCCCGCCATTCATTTTCCCAGCCGACGGTATCACCCTTCCTCTTGTACCGTCGCTCCATTGAGAAATCACCGGTTGATGGAACAATGAGGTCCAGAATCCCGGAACCGCTCGCACGGCTCAGATCCACGGCGAATTCGGCTTCATAATCGGCTTCCGCCATACCTTCGGTGACTCGTGAAAAAGTATTTCCATCGTCCTTCTTGAACAGTTCCCTGAACGGTACGTAGGTGGTGAGGGGAAATTGACCTCTGATACCGTCGAGAAAGACATTCCATACATCACCGTAACTGTTGTTGGAACCGGAACTGGTATCGATAACCTGACGCAAATCACGTCGGTATGAAGGGGTCAGTGACCAGGATGCAAATCGAAGAGGTACCGATAGAGTGCCGGCCCAGCGATTTTCCTGATTCCAGACCGGCGCCCTGCCGGCCTTCATCCTGAGCTGAGGATCCCATTCCAGGGATACCGGCCCCCAGCCGATACTCCCGTCGAAGACATGGTGGGCTTCCCGATTAATCACATCTCCTTCGGCGGGCAGCAGGAGGGCATAGTCATTGATCCATGAAGATAAATAGCTGCCTGAACTCTCCGGTACGTCCTCTGTGTTCAGGACATATCGGATATCCAGTTTTGTATTCCATTTTTCCCCGCCCCAGGAGCTGTCCCCGCCCCATGCCTGGATCAGGGAAACTCCGTCATAAAGGGACGATCCAAAAGCCCGGATGGATCCCGATTGCAGATTCAGGTTCAACTCATTCTGCCTGGAAAACGTTATTTCTTCGCCTGATTCGCCCCGTGCATAGGTGTCGCCGAACCAGAAAACATTTCCCCGTGCCGGAATCCGCATTGCATGACTGCCCGACCAGTCGCTGATTCCCAGCCCCCAGGTTGCTCTCCAGTCCGTTTCCAGTTTGACCCCGAGAATATCCGCTCCGACTGCGATGCTGCCCGTAACAACTGAACTTCCCCTGTCCAGTCCCGAAAGAACCGTTCCACCTGCCAATGCCGTCCGGCCTTCCACGCTGATGTCTCCCAGGACCGGGAAGTTCCCGATTG
>DAOVYP010000491.1 GCA_030635565.1 Spirochaeta sp.
GTGAAATCGACTGAATATATCCACTTGAGTCGGTTTAATCGAACCGGTGATTCTGAAAATTGACGAAATCATCATAAATTTGAGCTTCACATCTCAGTTAACTGGACTATACTGAAGAACAGGAGGTGATTCGTGGAACTTATTCCGAAAGACATCCCTGTGGAATTTCTTCAGATACTCCCGGAAGGCATTAAACTGGTGAGTCGTCACGGTCATCCGTATCTGGTAATGGACCGCGTGGAGGATGCCCGGGGGAACAGCCTGATGGACGATGCCGTACATATTCATGGTGAACCATCGGTGAAACTCAAGGTGAAGGTGGGTCATACTGAAGGATATATTTTCGTGGATGCATACTGGGGCAGCCATGCCAAGCTTTACAATTTTATTCCCGATTTTTCAGAAGGTAAAACGGTCGAGGCTTTCAGTCCGGTCAACGGTTCAAGCCTTATGGTTCCCTGGAAATGCCCGATAGACGGGTGTGATGAAACCCACGGCATCGAACTCCGTCTACCCGGCGGACAGAATACCATTATTGTCTGCGGGAAACTGGGCTGCCCGGGCCACCACATCAATGTGGCTCATGTAGCCGAGGGCGTCAGTGAATCCTTAAGTAACATCAATTACTTCGGTGAGGGAGAGGATGAACTCTTTTCCGCTATCTGATACTGGATTTTGGAGGGTATAGTGGTCAAAAACCACGTTGAAGTAAACAAGGACCTGTGCAAATCCTGCCGTGTCTGTGTTGAGACATGTCCGAAGCACTGTCTGGAACTGGGCAGTACCATCAACGCTCTGGGATATCAGGCGGTCCGATTCGATTCGGAAGACTGCAGCGCATGCGGTTTGTGTTTTTATGTCTGTCCGGAACCGGGAACCCTGACTGTCATAAAGGGGGCCGATGTATGAGAAAAACCCTGATAAAGGGAAACGACGCCATCGTCCGGGGTGCCCTGCTCGGTGGAGCCACACATTTTTTCGGGTATCCCATCACTCCGGCCAGTGAGATTGCCCATGGCGCCGCCGACCTGTTCACCCGCTCCGGCCGGACTTTCCTCCAGGCTGAGAGCGAAACCAGCGCGGTGAATATGATGTACGGAGCGGCATCAGCAGGAGCCCGGGTGATAACCGCGTCTTCAGGTCCGGGTGTGGCCCTGATGCTCGAGGGTCTGAGCTATCTGGCAGGTGCCGAGCTGCCCACAGTGATTGTGGATGTTCAGCGTGCCGGTCCGGGCCTGGGGAATATATGGCCGGAACAATCGGACTACAACATGTGCTGCAAGGGCGGTGGTCACGGCTCATTCCACAACATTGTTCTGGCCCCCTCTTCGGGACAGGAGATGACTGATTTTGCCTATCGTGCCTTCGATATGGCCGATGCCTACCGCATGACTGTCATCATCCTGTCCGATGCATACGTCGGTCAGATGATGGAACCGGTGGGTTTTCCCGAGGCGGTGCGCCACGGCTCCCGGAAAAGCTGGGCCGTCTACGGTGACGAAGCCAGCCGCCGGAACCTGGTGTCCTCCATCTTCATGAGTCAGACGGGTATGGCCGAACATAACATCAAGCTGCAGAACAAGTACGTCCGGGTTGCCCGGGATCTCACTGACTGGGAGGAAATCGACACCGATGATGCCGAGTACCTCCTGGTTGCGTTCGGAATCACCGCACGAGTCGCTTCCACTGCGGTGCGGCATCTGAGGGATGAAGGATTTCCGGTCGGGCTGTTCAGACCCAAGACTCTCTATCCCTTCCCATCCGAACGTCTCGCAGAACTGGCCAGCAAAGTCGGCATCATGGGAGTCGCAGAACTTAACGACGGCATGATGGCTGCTGATGTGGAGCTTGCGGTCCGCGGCGGCTGTGAAGTCCGGCGGCACAACTGGTACGGCGGCATGGTTCCCGGTGCCGGGGAACTGGCGATGCGGGTAAAGGAGGAAATAAATGGTTAAACACTCCAAGCCCGGGGGCTTTTACGATACCTTCGAGAGAAAGAGTTCCGTACCGGGGCCTGAGTCTGAAACCACCCATTACTGCCCGGGCTGCGGCCATGGGACGGTTCACAAGCTCATCGCCGAAGCTCTGGAAGACTTTGGAATCCAGGACCGGACGGTATTTCTCTCACCGGTAGGCTGTTCGGTTTTCGGCTACTACTATTTCGATACCGGGAATGTCCAATGTGCCCACGGCCGGGCGCCGGCTGTAGGGACCGGAGTCGTCCGTTCGCTGGATGATGCCGTGGTAATCTCCTATCAGGGAGACGGAGATCTGGCGGCAATCGGCACGGCTGA
>DAOVYP010000274.1 GCA_030635565.1 Spirochaeta sp.
GGGATTCGGGCCGGAATCCGAAGTCCCTGATCCGAACAATAATTTTCGACTCCATCGTCGCCGATACCATGACGATTGATGACGACGGCCATCTCCTTGTCCAATCCCCGGGCTGTCTCAACCGCAATTTTAAGATCGTGCAAGCCGAAGGGAGTCGGTTCCGTAACGAGAATGACAAAATCCGCATCTTTAACGGCTTCGATGACGGGACAGGATGTTCCCGGCGGCGAATCCATGAGGATCAGATCGGCATCCGGAATCTCGCGCTTCTGGTAATCCTTGACTTTTTTAATGGCTGGAACCGCCTGTTCCTCTCCGATCGCAAGCCGCCCCTCGATGACATCCAGGTTGTTCACCCGATAGTGGTATAACTCCCCCATTTCCCTGGCCACCATGGGAAGTGAGCCGGTTGGACATAAACCGGAACAGGCGTAGCAGCTGTGACACAGCTCGGGAAAAACCATAATCTCCGTTCCCAGTTTCATAATGGCGTTGAATTCACATGTTTCCTGACACAAGCCGCATAAACGGCATGTGTCGGCATGCCATTCTGGTATGTATTTTTCCAGAATCTCACGATTGATCGGAGTCCCTTTCAAAAAGAGTCCGGAATTCGGTTCTTCCACATCAAGATCGAGCAATATCACCCGGCGTTTTTCGGCCCATAATGCCGCCAGATTCGTCGACAGGGTTGTTTTGCCGGTCCCGCCTTTACCGCTCGCAATTGCAATATTCACTGAAGTCCTCTTGGGTTCTATGCATTTTCGTCCCGGCAGCACTGACCGTGACCGAATCCCCCGGCCAGGTCGATCAGATTTTCCGATTCACAGGAAGGGCATGTCATGATTTCATCATCCAGGCCCAGAGTGAACAGACGGCCGCAATCATGGCATCGGATCAGGTTTTCCCTGAAATGTACCGGCCCGCCTTTAATCACCAGTTTTCTCCCCTCAATGAAGAAACGGGCGCACTTGTTCCGGGCCTCTTCGATAAGCCGGGAGAACGTGGGACGTGATATTTCCATTTCTCCGGCAGCATCCTCCTGACTCAATCCCTGAAAATCCGCCAGTCTCATTGCCTCATATTCATCCAGCGACATTTCCAGGGTTGTGAGTTCACTTCCTGTAATTCCGATGGGCTTGAATCCCGCATATAACGGGGGCTTATCGATCATCCGCTGTCTTTTAGGCCGTGACATCACACCTCACACAAGCATAGTAATAAACATATGCTTGAAATGCAAGATGTTTTCGCCCGTTTAGGTAGCTATGGATAGTTTATATATAAATATCGGTCATATGTTGTTAATGATTCCCGGCGATGGACAGAATCTCTTCAGGAGTATCCACGGTAAAGGTGAAGCCGAGAGTATCGATGTCCACCTTATCATGATGGTTCCATTTGACCCCGATCGAGGGCATCCCGGCGGCTTCAGCGGCAACGGAATCGGAAAGGGAATCTCCGACGTACAGACTATTTTCCGGTTTCACGTCCAGCAGACGGCATGCCTGAAGCAGTCCTCCCGGACCGGGCTTTGTTTCTTCCGCGTTATCCTCGCCGACAATCAGGGAAAAAAACGAACGAATCCGATTCTGTGACAATACGGTATCCACGATGTCCGAGGCATTGTTGCTGACGATTCCCAGTACATAGTTTCGGTCGATGAGCATCCTCAGGCAGTCGGCGATACCTTCGAACAGTTCAATCCTGCCGATAATTGAAAAAAATGCCGTATAGTAGTCGTTTGCAAGGGAAGTCCCGAGGCTCTCATCACTACTACCGATATGATTCAGCATTCGGAGAGTCGTTTTGATCCGCATTCCGTCGATGATCTCTTCGTCGGGGCTCGGTGAATATCCGTGTGCTGTCAGGACCATGTTCGTCGCTTCGATTACTGTCGTTACCGAATCGCTCAATGTGCCGTCGTTATCAAAAAAAATTACTCGTTTCATAGCAGTACCGGGCATATACTATGAATTCTTCCTTCAAATGAATACCGGGTTGTAATTGACCATCAGGGGGTAGTCGTGGAGAAAAGAGATTACAGGAAAGAATTAACAGAGCTCTATAAACCGAAAACCGGGGTTATTGTCGAAGTCGACGTGCCGGAAATGAACTTCCTTATGGCAGACGGCGAGGGGGATCCGAATAACTCCAAGTCGTTCAGTGAAGTCACCGAGGCCCTGTATGCAGTTTCCTACGCCCTGAAGTTCATGGTGAAGAAAGGCGATCTGCAGATCGATTACGGGGTTATGCCACTGGAAGGTCTCTGGTGGTCCGACGACATGGCAACGTTCAGCGTCGATGACAAATCGGATTGGAAATGGACCGTGATGATCATGCAGCCGGAGTTGATTGACCCGGAAATGGCGGCGGCGGCCATCGATCAGGTAAGGACGAAGAAGAACCCCGTCGCCCTGTCTCTGCTGAGATTCGAATCATTCAAGGAAGGCCCGGCTGCCCAGACGATGCATATCGGCCCGTTCAGCGAAGAAGGTCCGGTGATAGCCGAAATCCACGCCCATATCGAAGAACGCGGAAAAAAAAGGAGGGGCAGGCATCATGAGATTTATCTCAGCGATATCAGGCGGGCCGCTCCGGAGAAATGGAAGACGGTGATACGACAGCCGATGAAGTGAGGGAGGTTGAAGATGGGTCGGCGGACTATGGTCAGGGTCACATTCCATCTACTGATAATCGACGCTCTCTTATGGCTGATCTTTGCAATCATCACAGCCACCCGTTGGCATCCGGCCCTTCCTGATTCCCCGATCTTGAGGTGGGTGACTGCGTTCCTCGCCCTGGCGGCTTGCGTGGCGCTGCCGGGCCTGTATCTTCTTGCCAGGCGCTTCGGTCGGGTCGGGTTTTATCCCTTGTTGGCCCTATTGGTACTGATTTCTTTGCTGACCCTTACCGATGAATTCGGCCTTGCGGATCTTATCATTTTAATTCTTCATCTCTCCCCAATGGTCCTTCTCGTCCTGGATCGGGCGACATACCGGACAGCATCCAGACGATGACCGGAACCACCCAGATTCGGGTAACTGTTTAGAGAAATCGAATCAAATCGTCAATCGGCGATCTCGAGCCCGGACCCGCCAACGCTCACCACTCGCTCGGCCATCGCGAATAATTACCGCCTCCATGTGCAGGGCCACGGTCGGGCAAATGTGCCAGGGCAATCCGTAAACTACATCACCGACCGCAAAATTATCCACCTTGTCGGTTTTCACCACCAGATGTTCTTCGTTCTGATTCATAAACTCCGCATCGGCGAGGGGACCGAATAGCCTCACTCGCTTATCCAACGGGTTTTCCGCTGCCACTGCCTTGGTGCCCAGATCGAGACAAAGGAGCCCGCTGCCCGGTTTGCTGATTACACGCATCAGCAGAGCCACCGCCGGAACGAAATCCAGGTCGGGAAATTTCGTGCCATATCCCGCGTCCCAGAAAACGGTTGTTCCCGGACTGCATTCCCAACGCACCCCGGATACTTTATCGGTTTCGGCCGCATGCATGGCAAAGGTCGGCGAACCACCGGCTACAACCAGAGACAGTTCAATCCCGTCGGCCCGGATCATGTCAATAAAATTCTCAAGAGGCTTGTATAACTGTTCAAATTGAGATTTCCGGTCATACAAATCAGGATCGTGAATATGCCCGTCGTAAACATGCAAACCACCAAATTCCACCCCTGGCGCATCAACAATCTTCCGACACAATCCCGCCGCCTTGTCTCCCGTCGTGATACCTGTGCGATTCATCCCGCAATCGATATCCAGAAGCAAGGTCAGTTTCTTCCCAATTCCGGAAAACTCCTGTGAAACGGCCGCCAGCACGCCTTCGTCATCAACCAGGGCGGCAAACCCGGTCAGCGGAAACTTTTCCACCAACGCCGCAACCCGTTTCACATTCGGACCCACCGGCTGATAGGCAATCAGTACTTCCCGGGCCCCTGCTTCCGCGGTCATTTCCGCTTCGGCTATAGTTGCACATTTGAACTTGGTGATTCCCGCCGCAATCTGCAGTTTCACTACTTCGCTCATTTTGTGAGTCTTCACATGCGGCCGCAGGCGGGTGGCATCACCTTTTACAAATTCCAGCATGTGCTGAATGTTCTGCTCCAC
>DAOVYP010000504.1 GCA_030635565.1 Spirochaeta sp.
GATTTTTTTATCAAATCGTAACCGGCAAAAAAGAGGTCGATCTTTTCACTCCAGGGATGTTTTTCTCTAAAAATCGGGCAGTATGCGGATAGATGATCGGTGATAATCAGACCCTGGTATCCTGCCTTTTTGTAAAGTGATATTAAACGTGCGGCATTCACTTTCCCGCAAGGACTTATTTCAGCACTATGAATGTGGGGGTCGATGATGAACATTGGCACACCCTAATGTAATCGGGGAATATTATCTATTGCATCCTACACTGCCTCATCGTGATATTATGAGTCATGAAATTGTCTGAGCGTTGGACTCTTGGCGATGTTCTGGACTACGAGGTACTCCTGGAAGGGGATGGCGGTCGGGAATGGTTTCAGAGTTATGACGGTAATCCCAGGCCCGGCCATGTGCTTCACTCCTGGGTACGGTCGCAGCGTAGTTCGAATACGGCGACGCTCCCGGGACCGACAGTCGAACGTCTGTATCGAATCGCCGCGGCTCTCCTGGCTATCCTCGGCCTGATAGCCGGGACCGGACTGGGATGGGGTGTTCTGGCCTATGCCGGGAGCGAACCGGTCAATCTTTTTCCGGCTTTGATTCTGCTGGTCGGAATACCATTGATACTGACCCTGGTTTCGTTGATTCTCAACCTTCTCCCCCTGGGCGGTAATCGTTCCCGCCGGCTCGTCGACCGATTGATGAAATTCACCCGGGCGGCGCTTGCCTTTACCAGACGTCTGGGTATGGTCGATCGGGCTCATGCCGATGCCGTCAACAGCGGCCTTTCCAGGTTTCGGGGGCGTTCGGCACACTACAGCGGATTGGTTCGATGGTCGGTTTCCCTGCCGATACAACTCCGTACCTTCTGTTTCCATATCGGGATACTGGTAGCTGTTCTGTGGCGGGGTATTGTTCAGGATCTGGCCTTTGCGTGGCAGACCACATTGAGAGTGTCGCCTGAAAGTATCCACAGTCTCGCATTCCGGATTTCATGGCCGTGGCGCAACCTGATACATCCGCCAACTGTGGATCAGGTGGCCGGCAGCAGGATTGTTCTCAAAGACGGTATTGCCGGGCTGAACAATGCCGATCTGATCGCCTGGTGGCCCTACATCTGTTGCGCAATTCTGGCCTATGGCGTATTGCCCCGGCTCCTGCTTCTGGTTTACGGAATACTCCGACGGCGGCTGGCCTTGCTGAATCTTTCTTTCAACGACAGCCGAAGCCGCCGTCTATTGATGATTATGAAGGAGCCCCGGGTCGAATTTATCGGTATCGAGCCACCCGGGGAACATAAGAACAATGTCTCCACGGTCCATTTACCGACATCAAAACACGAGTCGATGCCAATTCGAATACTCATACCCTCAACCCGTGAGGACTTGATGCCCGAAGAACCCTGGAAGAAGTATCTTGTACGGCAATGGGGTGCTGTGTTGTCGGATGTGATTGCCGTGAGTCTCGACGATGAGGATGATTCGAGTATCATCGAATCCCTTTCAGGGAAGATGTCCGACAGGGATGGAATCCTGGTGGTCTTTGAGGGTTGGCGCCCCTATACAGCCGCTGCTGGCCTCTATATCGATTCGATTCAATCTCTGTTGCCCCAGGGGATACCGGTTCTCGTTGCTTTGGCCGGACGACCGGGATCGGGCTTTATCATGGACAAGGGGGACAGCGAGACCCTGGATCAATGGAAACGCCTGTTGCCGGGTGAAATTGTGGAATTACGGGAGTGGTAATGATGGATCTTAATACCGCAGAGGTATTGGCTTTTGCGGTGGTGGGGCATCCGAATGAAGGTAAATCGTCGGTGGTTTCAACTCTGACCGAACGCGACGATATACGTATCAGTCCGACACCGGGTGAAACCGAACATTGTGTGGAATACACGGTGGAAATTGATCATCAACCGCTGCTGCGTTTCATTGACACTCCCGGCTTTCAGGTTCCCCGAAAAACCTTGAAGTGGATGGCACGCCGCCCGATACACGAGGCTGCGAAAACCATTTCGGAAGCCTTTGCCTCCGCTTTTGCGGGCCGAACGGCGTTCGTTCACGATATCCGTATTCTTCGTGCCGTTGCCGAGACCCATTGTCTTCTTTATGTCCTGGATGCGAGCAAACCTGTCGGTCCTGATGATATCGCTGAAATGGAGATACTGCGGCGTCTGGGTAAAACCA
>DAOVYP010000194.1 GCA_030635565.1 Spirochaeta sp.
CGGCTGTCGGGACACAGTCCCTCGGATACTTCGAGCTACCGTACCAGGGAAGAAGTCGAACTCTGGCAGGCCAACGACGGTCTCATCGGTTATGAGTCCTATCTCAAGGAGAATGGTCTCCTGGACGATGCGGCCATCACCGAAACCCGTGACCTTGTGGATGACAAGCTGATGAAGACTCTGGAGAAATCCATATCCCTGGAAATATCCCCCCGGGTTGAGGGGCGTTTCATCGAAACTGTGATGTTCTCCAACACCAGGGCCGAGAAGCTGGACGACCGGGAACCCGAGATGCTCCTGAGTGTGGAGGACAATCCCCGGGTGAAAAGCCTGAAACGCAAGATTCGGACGGCCAGGGACGAGAACGGCAAGCCGGTGAGCGCTGCCAAGATGTTCGCCTTCAGGGACGGTCTTTTTGAAGCCATGATTCACCGTTATTCCATCGATCCCACTATGGCGGCCTGGGGTGAGGATGTCCGGGACTGGGGCGGTGCTTTCGCCGTTTACCGGGGACTCACCGAAGGGCTGCCCTACCACCGGCTCTTCAACTCCTCCATTTCCGAGGGAGCCATCGTCGGCGCCGGTGTCGGCTATGCGCTCTCCGGCGGCCGGGCGGTGGTGGAACTGATGTACTGCGATTTCCTGGGACGGGCGGGAGACGAGGTGTTCAACCAGATGTCCAAGTGGCAGAGTATGAGCGCCGGTGTTCTGAAAATGCCCCTGATTCTTCGTGTTTCAATAGGCGCCAAATACGGCGCTCAGCATTCCCAGGACTGGACGGCTCTGGTGGCCCATATCCCGGGCCTGAAAGTGTTCTTCCCCGCAACGCCCACCGATGCCAAGGGCATGCTGAACCTGGCTCTCTCCGGTACCGACCCGGTTGTGTTCCTCGAAAGCCAGAGACTGTACGGAATCGGAGAGGAGTTCGAGGCCGGCGGGGTTCCCGAAGGCTACTACGAGACCCCCGAAGGTGTTCCCGTTATCCGGCGGCAGGGCAAGGACCTTACTATCATCACTCTGGGGGCCACCCTTTACACAGCCATGAATGCCGCCGATACGCTTCAGGAGAAATACGGTGTTGAGTCTGAAATTATTGATCTCCGCTTCGTGAACCCCCTGGATTACGAGGTGCTGACCGAATCGGTGAAGAAGACCGGCCGGGTTATCCTGGCCTCCGACGCGGTGGAGCGGGGCAACGTGCTTCATAACGTGGCCAACAACCTCTCCCAGCTCTGCTTTGATTCCCTGGACGCGCCTCCGGTGGTGCTGGGTGCCCGAAACTGGATTTCACCCGCCGCCGAGATGGAAGAGGATTTCTTCCCTCAACCCGCATGGCTCATCGACCTGGTTCATGAACGCATCCTGCCCCTGGCCGGCCATACACCCACGACGGTTCAGACAACCGGCGAACTGGTCCGGCAGAACCGGGGCGGCGTGTGAGCATTCTCGAAGGAGACAGCGCGGCCGACAGGCTGGCTTCCCTGGATGAGAAGCTGGCCATAGACCGTAAGGAAGGGTTCACACCCCCGAAGACCGGGGAAGTGAACAACCATATCCATACCGCGTATTCCTTCAGTCCCTACCGTCCTGCCGAGGCTGCGTACAGGGCCTGGCGCTCGGGTCTGGATGCGGCGGGTATCATCGATCATGAGTCGGTGAGCGGTTGCGGGGAAATGCTGGATGCGGGTGAACATATCGGTATCGCGATTACCTCGGGATTCGAACTCAGGGTGGATGCGGCTGGAACGGCCCTGGAGGGCCGGCGAATCAACAATCCCGATTCCAGGGGGCTTCTATATATAGTAATCCATGGGATACCCCGGCAGAATCTGGACGAAGTGAATGCCTTTCTGATGCCGATACGTGAGTCCCGGAACAAACGGAACCGGGAACAGGTTTCCACATTGAACGGAATCCTGGTCGACGCCGGTTTGCCGACCCTGGATTTTGATACCGATGTGGTGCCGATTTCCATGAGTGCTGAAGGCGGAAGCATTACCGAGCGGCACATTCTTTTTGCCCTGGCGGAGAAAATGGCCGGGCGTTTCGGCCGGGGGGAGGCGCTGACCGGCGCTATTGAAACCTCGTTGGGCCTGAAAGTACCGTCCACCATAGCCGAACGTCTCTCCGACAGTGAAAATCCCCACTTCCTGTATGATCTGCTCGGACTTTTCAAAGGTGCGCTGGTTTCCAGGTTCTACCGGGAGCCGGATGCCGCAGAATGCCCGCCGATAGCCGGGGCAACATCTCTGGCCGACCGGGTCGGAGCGATTGCATGCTATGCCTACCTGGGGGATGTCGGAGAAACCCCTACCGGTGACAAAAAAGCCGAAACCTTCGAGGATGCCTGGCTGGATGAGCTGTTCGACGAAATCCCGAAACTGGGTTTCCGGGCCGTCACCTACATGCCTCCACGGAATACGAAGGAACAACTGGAACGTGTGAAATCCAAATGCGCGGAAAAGGGGCTGATGGAAATCAGCGGGGTGGATATCAATTCATCCCGTCAGAGCTTTCGCTGTCCCGAGGTGACACTGCCGGAATTCGCCCATTTGAACGACAGGACATGGGCTCTCATCGCCCACGAGCATCTGTCTACCCGG
Source organism: Spirochaeta sp. (assembly GCA_030635565.1). GTDB lineage: Bacteria > Spirochaetota > Spirochaetia > DSM-2461 > DSM-2461 > UBA2779. The sequence goes on from DAOVYP010000194.1 coordinate 2,604, forward strand.
GGGGGGCCGGGTCTTTTTTCCCTTGAGTCTCCGATGGCCGACGCAGCTCTGGATATCCGGCTGGATGTCTATGCCCGGATGGGCCGCCGTATGGATGCTTCCCATCCTGAAACCATTATCGATGCAGCCCGGAAGGAGGGCTTATGAACCGACTGACGATAACCCCCATCATCCGGGGTGCATACATGGAGGCTCTGGGCGGACCGGTGATTCTCCTCTCTTCAGATGAAGAGCGTTCGGAGCTGCCTGAATTGAAGATTGACCTCAAGGGTGCGGACAACGGGAACGCGGATAACAAGGATGCGGACTCCTCTGAGGTTTACACCGCGGCGGTTCGAACCGTCGAGGCAGAGGCGGCCCGACAGATCGGAGAAGCTCTTGCCGCCCTGAAAGCCGATGACGGTTCCCTGCCTGCCACTCTTTGTGTCCCGGGAATCGGCAGTTTTTTTGCGGGTACCGGCTGGGCCGAGGCCGACAGTGTCCGGCAGGGCGGCACGAGGCGCCTTTCACCCTTTCCACCGGCCGGCAGAGCTGATGTGGCAAAAGGCCGCATTGCCCTGGTAACCGGCGGCGCCCAGGGTTTCGGTGCCGAAATCGCCCGGGGCCTTGTCGGCGAAGGCGCGTTCGTTATTGTCGCCGATATCAACACCGATGGAGCTGAAGCCTTTACCGCTGAATTGAATGCCGGTGCTGTGAAACGGGCATCCGCCGTTGCGGTGGATGTCTCCAACGAAGAATCGGTGAAAGCCATGGCCGATGCCGTCGTCGCCGAAGTCGGCGGCCTGGACCTGCTGGTGAGTAACGCCGGGGTACTGCGGGCCGGTTCGGTACTGGAACTGGCCGCAAAGGATTTCGAGTTCGTCACAAAGATCAATTATTCGGCATTCTTTCTGGTCGTGAAACATACCTCTCCGATAATGATACGGCAGCGGACTGCGGCCCCATCCCGAACATCGGATATCGTCCAGATCAATTCCAAAAGCGGATTGGAAGGCTCCAACAGGAATGGAGCCTATGCCGGAGGCAAATTCGGCGGGATCGGCCTGGTGCAGAGCTTCGCCATGGAACTGGTGGAATACGGCATCAAGGTGAACGCCGTCTGCCCCGGTAACTTCTTTGACGGCCCACTTTGGGCGGATCCCGACCGGGGGCTTTTCGTTCAGTATCTGAATACCGGCAAGATTCCCGGGGCGAAGAATGTGGCGGACGTGAAGAGATTTTACGAGAATAAAGTACCAATGGGCCGGGGATGCGAAGGACCGGATGTGCTTAAGGCCATTCTGTACTGCGTGGATCAGGCTTATGAAACCGGTCAGGCTGTCCCCGTAACCGGCGGGCAGGTGATGTTGAAGTAACGGGAAGGGGTCAGGGGTCAGAGGGTCAGTCGGAGAGAAGAAAAAAACTCACGGCGACAGAAACCGGCTCCTGACAACTGGCCCCTGTCCTCAGAGAAGAAGCAAGGAGTAACTGAATATGAATACGACGGCAGTTCGTATGTATGGTAAAAAAGACCTGAGGCTTGAGAATTTTGAGCTTCCTGAAATCGGGAAAGATGAAATTCTCGCTCATATCATATCCGACAGCATCTGCATGAGTTCCTACAAGGCGGCCATGCTGGGGTCGGATCACAAACGAATTCCTGACAACATCGAGACGAATCCGGTGATAATCGGTCATGAATTCTGCGGTGAGATTGTATCCGTCGGTTCGAAATGGGCGAACAAATACAAGGCCGGTGATAAATTCGCAATACAGCCGGCGCTGAATTACAAGGGCAGTCTGGACGCCCCGGGTTACAGCTATCGCTGGATTGGCGGTTCGGCCACCTACATCGTGATACCCAGCGAAGTCATGGATTTGGACTGCCTGCTGCCTTACGACCAGGATGCCTATTATTTCGGCAGCCTTTCCGAACCCATGAGCTGCATTGTCGGCGCATTCAGGGCCAGCTACCATGTGCCTCAGGGTACTTACGAGCACCAGATGGGTATCCGACCCCGTGGCACCATGGCTATCCTGGCCGGTGCCGGCCCCATGGGTCTGGGCGCCATAGATCTGGCCATTCACGGAGATGTCAGACCCCGCAAACTGGTGGTTACCGATATCGACGATGCTCGTCTTTCCAGGGCCGAAGAGCTTTTCCCCATGGCCGAAGCGGCAAAGTTCGGTGTTGAACTTCTTTATGTGAATACAGCGAAACAGGATGATCCCATCGCGGCACTCAAGGACAAAGCCGGTGACGAAGGGTTTGACGACGTGTTCGTTATGGCCGCGGTGACTCCTGTTGTGGAGCAAGCCGACCGCATCCTGGGGAAAGACGGCTGCATGAATTTCTTTGCCGGTCCCACGGATACCGAGTTCTCGGCAAAGGTGAATTTCTACGACGTCCACTACTCGTTCCACCACATTGTCGGTACAAGCGGCGGTAACACCGAAGACATGAGAATCTCTCTGCAAATGATGAAAGAGGGGCGGATCAACCCGTCCATCATGATAACTCATGTCGGAGGCTTGAACGCCGTACCGGAAACCACCCTTACCCTGCCCAAGATTCCCGGAGGAAAGAAGCTCATCTACACCAATGTGAATTTACCCCTCACCGCCATCGATGATTTTAAGGAGAAAGGGAAGGCAGA
>DAOVYP010000187.1 GCA_030635565.1 Spirochaeta sp.
CAGGTTCTCCACCGAAAGCCGCCTGAAATTGTCTCTCGATACCCTTGAGGTTACCTGGAATGCACCAGGGTTAGGGACACTCATGACACTTTACAGCTGAAAGAGAATATTCTAAACTTGCTAAATGCATTTAGCCAACGGTGGGTAAGAGCTGCACCTGGGCAAACGGTATATCTCCCTCAAGGAACTGGCCGCCGAACTTTCCCTGTCCCCGGCAACCATATCCCTCGCCCTGGGGGGTAAAGGCGATACTTACCGCATCGCCCGGGAAACACGGAGGCGCATCGAGGAAGCGGCGGATCGCCTGGGATACAGGCCGAACCACATGGCACGCTCCATGCGCCGGGGAAAGACCGATACCATCGGCGTGGTTTTTCCCGATGTGTCGGAAGCCTTCATGAACCGCATCCTGGCGGGCATCGAGACCGTTGCCCTGGAACAGGGAGTCAGTTTGATGATCGCCACGAGTACGCTGGACTCAAGCGCCGAGGCCCGGAACCTGGACACCCTCATGGACCGGAGTATCGACGGGCTGCTCCTGGTGCCCTACGCCCCGTTCCGCGGGGAAGCCTATGATAACAGGGCCATCCGCCGGGCGATGGAGTCGGGGATTCCTTCGGTTTGCATCGACCGCTATCTGCCGGGAATCAGCACCCATGCGGTAATCGGCGCCGACAGGGATGCGGCCCGGCTGACCACCGAAAAGCTGATCGCCGCCGGATGCCGCCGACCGGCCTATCTGGGCTTCGATCTGGCCATCACCACCCTGGATGAACGCCGCCGGGGTTTCAACAACGCAACCAAAGCTGCAGGACTGACAGATCCATCTGAGGAAAAGCTCCTGACCGAGCGAAATCCCGACAGTCCTGATATCATGGAATGGTTGACGGAGCTGGCCGGGACCGGACGGTTCCCCGACGGTTTTCTGGTTTCCACCGACGGTCTGGCCCTGAAACTTCGTTGGCTGCTGGAGAAGCTCTCACCGGCTGGAAGAGCTTCCCGAAGAACCGGTGCCGGGCGCGAACGGTCGGGACCGCTCATTGCCCGCTTTGGTGAGGATTCCCCGTACTTCCCCACGGGAATGATTTCCGTGAGACAGCCTCATGAAGAACTCGGCCGTCGGGCGACGAAAAAACTATTGGCCCTCATCGCGGGAGAGGTCATTTTACAAAACCAGCAAATTGAAATCATAGACATGGAGATAATCGATGATACGCAGCACCATTAACCGCTACCTGAAAGAAGCACGTTCCTTCTTCGATGAACACAGATTCACCCTCCCTCCCTGGGGGGACTGGAGCCTCGCCGACTGGAAGAACAGCGATGCCGACTACCGGGCCATTTTCGAGGGCGGACTGGGATGGGATCTCACCGACTTCGGCTCGGAGGATTACAAGAACCGGGGGCTGATGCTCTTCACCGTCCGAAACGGGAATCCCGGAGAACCGGAGAAAACCTACGCGGAAAAAATCATGATTGTCGGTGAAAATCAGGAAACTCCGCAGCACTTCCACTGGGACAAGACCGAAGACATCATCAACCGCGGCGGCGGAAACCTGATGATCGAGCTCTGGAACTCCGGCAGCAAAGAAGAAATACTCGATACACCGGTGACGGTAATGGCTGACGGTATACCCCGAACCGTAGCTGCCGGCAAACCCCTGCGATTCACGCCGGGGGAAAGCATCACCCTCACTACAGGCCTCTATCACCGATTCTACGGCGAAGCGGGCAAAGGCCGTGTCCTTGTAGGAGAAGTGAGCAAAACCAACGACGATTCGTCGGACAACCGCTTCTACGATGCCACGGGTCGCTTCCCCGCCATCGAAGAAGACGAGGAACCCTGGCGTCTGCTGGTGAGCGATTACTCATCATTTCTCGATACCGGCAGCGGAGGTGAAAAATGATTCGTGTTAACGCCACCGGCTGCTCCCTGGTGGACAACCTTTATGGACATGTGAAATTCGATACGGATATCTATAAAAAACTGGTGAGCCGGACCCCCGGTGACGGCGGTCTGTCCACCGGAGGGCTGGTATTCTCCGAGGCCTTTGCCGGATTCGCCAATGAAGAATACAACACGGTACTGGCAGGCCTTGCCGGCAGCGACACCCCGGACAGCTCGAACATCGGCGGTCCCGGCATCGTTCCCGTCCTCCATGCCGCCCAGGTGAGGCAAAGCACAGACATTCGCTATCGGTTCGCCGGTGTCGTCGGCCGGGATGAAAACGGTAGACGTTTTCAGGAACTCCTGAAAAAAACCGGATTTCCTTTTACTGATTACACAGAATCCGACCTTCCAACCCCCAGTACCGATGTTCTCTCGGATCCGGATTTCAACGGCGGACGGGGAGAGCGAACCTTCATCAACACCATCGGCTCAGCCGGTACTTATGGCCCCGAATCACTGCCTGTAGATTTCTTCGATGCTGATTTCCTGCTCTTCGGAGGCACCGCCCTGGTGCCGCCGCTTCACGACACCCTGGATGAACTTTGCCGCCGGGGCCGGGAAGTAGGAGCCTTTGTCATGGTTACCACGGTATACGACTTCCGGAACGAAGCCCGTTTCAAGGGCAGGTCCTGGCCTCTGGTTGATGATTATACGAATATTGACCTCCTGGTGGTGGACCGGGAGGAAGCTCTCAAGATTTCGGGAGAAGCCTCACCGGAAGCGGCGAAGGGATGGTTCCTCACAAGGGGCAGCCGCGCCGTTGTGGTAACTCAAGGGGCCGACGATGTCCTGTTGGGCATCTCTCATCGGCGATTTCTCACACCCGGACGGTCGAAGATGCCCACCTGCCGCTATGCCGACGAAGTCGTCGCCGGATTAACCGAAAAGCGGGATACCACCGGCTGCGGCGACAACTTCGTCGGCGGACTCATCGATTCGATAGCACGGCAGATGGCCGCCGCCGGAGATGCCGGAATAAGTGAGGGAAAAGGCAATTCCCTGCAATTAAACCTTGAAGAAGCCGTGGTGAGCGGCATCGCCGCCGGTTCGGTGGCCCTCACCTGCCTGGGCGGGGTGTACTACGAATCCAAACCGGGACAGAAATTCGAGGCCATGCAGCCCTATCTGGAAGCCTATCGACGGGAACTTGCCGAGAAGACCGATGGTAATGAGGTGGCGGGGCACGATACGGGGCAGGGCGATTCAGGCTGGCCGCCGGCCCGATCGGAGGATTTTTCATGACGGTAAAAGAGCGTCCGAGAATCGTCATTTTCGGCGCCGGTAATATCGGCCGGTCCTTTATTGCCCCGGTGTTCACCCGGGGGGGCTACGAGGCGGTGTTCGCCGACGTGGCCCCGGCGGTACTGGCAGCTCTGGAGACCCGAAACAGCTACACTCTTATTGATAAATCCGATGCCGGAGATACCCGGCACGAGGTGGGTCCGGTGAGGGCGGTGGATGCCCGGGATACCGCCGCGGTGTCCCGGGAACTTGAAGGGGCGGATATCTGCGCCACCTGTGTGGGAGCGGCGGCCCTGCCCATCGTACTGAAAACGATCGTCGGCGCCGTGGCCGGGAGGGAGCGCCCTCTGGACATCATCCTTGCCGAGAACCTGAAGGGCGCCGCCGAACTGGCGAGGGCGGCCTTCGAGGAGGCCGGGATTCCCGCTGATGCGGTTCGCCGCCGAATCGGTATCATCGAAACCAGTATCGGCAAGATGGTGCCTATCATGCCCGCCGAAGTCGCCGCCGCCGATCCCCTGCTCAGCTGGGCCGAAGCCTTCAACACACTCATCGTCGACCGGGACGGTTTCACCGGAGAGGTGCCGGAGCTTCCCGATTTCATGGCCGTCTCCCCTATCGCCCCCTGGGTGGCCCGGAAGCTCTATATCCACAACTTCGGCCATGCGGCGGCGGCCTATATCGGAAATCGCCGCCTCCCGGAAGCGACCTACATCTGGGAAGTGCTGGAAGATCCCGAGGTGGCGGCCGGAGTGGGAAAGGCCATGCGGATCTCCGGAGAGGCCCTGCGCCGGGAGTACCCGGAGATCTTCAGCACCGAAGATATTGAGGATCATGTCGCCGACCTCATCTCCCGATTCCGGAACCGGGCCCTGGGAGATACAGTATACCGGGTAGGTCGGGATCTGGCCCGTAAGCTCCAGCGCCGGGACCGGGTGGTGGGCGCCCTGGAGATGGCCCGGAAACACGGCCTGGACACCGAGGCGTCTCTGGAAGTTTTCCAGGCGGCCCTGGAGTTCCGGGCTCCCGGTTCCTCGGGCGCCATCGATGAAAACGACGCCGCTGTCATCGAAGCAGCGCATACCGGTGATGCCGCCGCTTCAGCGATTTTTCTCAGGGACATCGTCGGAATCGACAAAGCGAAAGAACCGGAACTGGTGGAATTACTCTTCAATGCTCTTCGTAAAGTCGGCAGTGATGACAAAAAGAATGATTTTTTAGTCACCAGAGGTCAATAAGTCATAAAAATTGACTTTTTCGTGCAATACAGCAGCTTAATACGGATTTATTGTGGACTCTGAAAAATCCGCAAAAATCCAAGCGGAGGATAACTATGGAAATTTTAAATCAGATATCCGAAGCCCTGCGGAAGGGTCAGGCACCCGCCGTCAAGGAAATGTGCCGGAAAGCCCTGGACGACGGCCTGATGGACGGCATGGGCACCGACGTCTCCGCCGAGAAATTCCTTGAGACCGTCAAATCCGAGAACGCCGGCATCATCTGCTGTTCGGCCCTGCTCACCACCACAATGACCTACATGAAAGACATCGTGAACACCTTCGAGGAAAACGGTAAGCGGAATGATGTCACTATCATGGTAGGCGACGCTCCGGTTACCCAGAACTTCTGCGACACCATCGGCGCGAATATTTACTCCGCCGATGCAGCCGGCGCTGCCGATGCGGCTCTTGGAGCTTTGGCGAGTTAGTTTTTATGTAACCCGGCTCTCCGGGTTCGCAACTCATTAATACACAGCTCATCATCAACAAAGGGCGGCCTGTAAGGGGGCGGCCCTTTTTCCATACCGGAGAGTTATTCCCATCGATTCCTTAGCGCTCCGGCGATTTTTACCACCACGATTCGCCAACAACCCGATAATGTGTCACTTTCTCTTCGAACTCCAGAAGAAAATCATCGTCTTCTTCGTAGTATTTCGCGACTTCAATATCCTGCCCTGCGAATACGGCAATATCTTCCTCGCTTTTCCAAAAAGTAAGCGTCATAAAGTGGGCAATCGATCCTTCCAGCTGCTCGAAAATAAAAACACCTTTGTTCCCCTCAACCGAACCGTAATCAGGGATAGCTCGCCGATTGAGGAACTTCCTGTATTCACCGGCTTTCGAAGCCGCCACTG
>DAOVYP010000150.1 GCA_030635565.1 Spirochaeta sp.
CATGGAACTGGTGAGAACCGGTAAAGTTCTGATGAGTCGGGGTAAAGAATCCACTGCCTGATATATCCGATGTTGAAATGAAAGCGGGGAGCACCATATATGGTGTTTCCCGCTTTTTTTATGTCTGGTAAAACACTTGTTCGTGGCTCGGCTACCTGCTCAGAATCCACAAATAAAAACCGATAAATATAATGAGGTAAAATTATGAACCGCTGCCGAATTGTATTTATCATCATATCTGTCACTTACCTGACCACAAGCCTGTCTGCTCAAAACGACGGACAGATATCCGAGAGTATTGTTCTTTTCGGAGATGGTTCTGTTCCGCCAGTCATTTTGGATAGCGAACAAAGCTGGATTCCGATTGCCGCCATTGACTGGGATTCGCGTGTTATTGACTCGCCTCATGAAGGTGTTACAAGACGATGGCGCCTTCGCACGAATTATGAATATACACATTCAAGCGGTCCATCGACTATACAGATCCGTCTAAGAGGAGCTGCAGCCGGACAGACATTCACACATCCATGGTCCGATGGAGCAGATCGAAAGGCGGATGCTTACAGCAACTGGTTCGAAGATACCGACAGCAGTTTGGGCAGGGCTGGTCGGGGCTATGTTGAAGCCCGATTGATTGCCCCGCCTCGAGTACCGCTTACCGGAAAACTTTTCTCCATTACATTGGAGGCCTGGGATACAAATCATGAGTCTGATCAGGGGGTCGATTTTCCAATCGGTCCGGATGTCCAGCTGGCCTATGCCCGACCTCTTCCAATGGTCTGGCAGGAAAAAAGCCCGACTGTCCCGACTGATGAAGATCCGGAAATCAGCCTTGAGAAGGCATTGGTATTTGCACTTTCATTCGTCGAGGCATGCCTGATTGGCGATCTTCCTTCCTATTACCGAGCACAGGCGGATCAGGTTCGTTCACTTGATGACGGTATGGCCGTAGCAAAATACAGACTGAATCCACCAAGAGGGATTCCCGGGATAGCCGATCTGGAAGACTACAGGCGTCGCTATGATTATAAAATTTACGACACCGCTGTATTCAGCCGGCTTTTTCCTGAGTGGTTCGATACATCACGCCCATGGAATCCAAATGAGAATTCCTTTTTATTCATGGGACACCGAAATCGCTACTCCGGAGCTTTTCCTGAAGGTGTAGACTTCCTGGTGTTTGTTGTGGAAGTGGATCAGGAAGGAAACTGGAGTGTCGTGGCCAGGCCGGGTAACTGAAATCAGTTCCAGCCTCGGCCATCGGGCCATTCCAGGCTCACGGAACCGAATCGACCTTCCCGAAGGTCCTTAAGTACCATTTGACAAGTTCTGGACCAGTCAACCCTGCCCCCGGCAATCAGGCAGCCCCTTTTCCTCCCGACTGCTTCAACCAGATCGTGAGGTGTTTCGGGTAAATCAACCAGCTTGTACCTCTCAATCAGCAGTGCAGGGTAAGTTCTAGAAATGTAGAAACGAAATCTAAAAGTGAAAATCTAGTAGTCTATTCTGGCCCTCTTAACGGTGCCTAGATAAGCCAGAATCAAACCGGTGAGAGGGTCTTCGAACTTGTGCCAGAGCAGACCGGGAGTATCGAACAGTTCGAATTTACCGGTTATCGGGATTCGCCTCAGGTCTCTGGTGAGTCCCGGAGTGGCTCCGGCTTCCGCTTTACGCTTCCTGGAAAGAGCATTGATAATGGTTGATTTTCCGACATTGGGGATACCGGCAATCAGGGCCCGGACCGGTCGCCGTGAAAGCCATGATGCTCCTCTGCAGAGTTCACGGCAGGTACGGGGTATCGAATCCAGCCCCTTGCGGGTGGTAGCGGAAATCTGTACAGGCAACGTGTGACCTTCTCCCCTGAACTGATCCGCCCAGAGTACTGTTGCCACCGGATCCGCAAGGTCATCTTTATTCAAAACGGCCAGGCGAGGTTTGGATGCCGTTATCTGCCTCAGCAGCGGATTACGACTTGAAAGAGGCGCTCTTGCATCAAGAACCTCGATCACCACATCAACACGTTTAAGATTTTCGAGGATGAGGCGCTTTGTCTTGGCCATGTGGCCGGGAAACCATTGTACTGTCGCCACTATGAAATTCTACAATCTGAAAGAATGGTCTTGAAATTTACACCGGTTTCCAGGGCGACAGGATCATCGGTTGCGAGTGCATTTTCAAGCCGGTCCATTGCGTCATAAAATGAATTCCAGGCCTTCTGTTCGGATTCATATGCCGTTTTCATTTCCCGTACCTTATCGTCTCTGTCTTGAATCCACTCCGGAAGCCTGCGGCCGGCAAGAACTAAAAGCGCTTCACGCTCATCAGTACTTCCGCCTTCCGCCGAAAGAAGGTGAAGAGCCAATCTGAGAAGCGCCAAAGTAGCCGGAATCGGAGTAATAAAACAGCCGGTGAATGGATCCGCCAACTTTTTGACGGCCTTGGAACCGCCGGGAAGAAAACTCGCGTAATGGCTGAAAACAAAAAGACGAATCAAGTCGCCGATATATGAACCGGCTTTTCCGGCCTTCACGGCCGCTCCGGCAAAAGCCTCTTTGTCATGCCTCATAACAAGCCCTGAAGCATGAGCATATCGCAGCGCAGCCTCACCTTCCCGCCCGGCAATAACTGACAGTAAATAACCCTGATCCTCGGCACGGCCGATGAATGTAGGAGTAAAGGGGCGATAGCGCCTGAGAGCGTCGAACCTGATTCCGTTCGTTCCACCGGTTACATGAATCCTGTACTGGGCCACATTCACCCCGTCAGGAGCCCCGGATACACCGTAACGCGTCATCAGTTCCGCCCGTGTGGACACCGCCATGGTGCGTTGTTTGAAAAAGAGCAGGTCTTCTCCCTCCGGCAGCTCAGCCGGCCAGGGTATGTCAGGTGTGAATAAACCCGCAGCAATATCTTTTTCATTCACCAGAGCGCCGGCGATCATGCCGAGTTCAATGTCCCTGCCATTGACATCCCTGCCCCGGGCTCCCCAGAGCGGCGTCTTGAAATGCTCGAAGGCGCTCTTTCCCGTCTCGGCACCGAGCTGCTCCTGGGGGAATACCTGGTCGAGGTCAATCTTAAATGTCGCCTTAAGATCTGCGTCAGCAAGGACACCCCACAGGGCCGGTAAAGCCTTCAGGAATGAGTAGTGACGCCCGTATTCACCATCTACTCCAAAAGTCTTCCGCAGAGCCTCTGCCTCATTGGGATCTGAAAGCCAGGGTGTCAGAAGATTGACGACCTTCACAGCATCATCTTCGGTGAAAGCGAACACATCAAGGTCCGCCAGCCTGTCGGGATCGGTTAATCCGACTTGAGCCCTCAGCCAGGGCAAAGCCCATTTATGGAGCCCCGCATGGGTCACCGAAACGGATAGCAGCACCTTCAGCCGGGCGTCCGGAGCTGCGGTATCTCTGTTCTTCTCATATTTCAGGGCGTCGGCCAGACCGACAAGTCCGTAGATGGCCTCATCATTCTCCTCGGGAGTACCAACAGGAATGGGATGATCGTACCAATAGAGCTGTTTTTCTTTACCGGCCTGATACGCCCCGATAAGCACCTTTTCCATTTCTTCGGGTATCCCGCCACTCATATCTTCAGATACAGGTGGAGCAAGAAGCACATTGGAAGTAAAAAGAATTTCATCGGCCGGCCTTGTCACCGGGTCTGATGCCATTCGGTCAATATTAACAAGCCGACTTTCCCGTAAAAGGAGAATTTGCTTATCCGGATCGGTATTCAGATGAAGTGCCTCAGGAAAAAACACTGCCCATAGTGCTTCCGCAATCAATTCATCCGAATAAGCCCCGGCATTCAGTACTTGTTCAATCCGCTCAAATGCAGATTTCCGTTCTGATTGAACCGCCTTATCGTATTCTGAATGGAGAATGGCAACTGCACCCCTGAAAGGTGGTAAAAGTGCAGCATCATCACCATCACCGGTGAGTGCATCGAGAAAAGCGACAGCACAATCCGACGGATCATCGCCCGCTGGTTCCAACCCATCCCAGAGAAATCTCAGTTTTCCATAAAATCGACCGGCTTCTTTACTCAACTCTGATACCCCCATCACTTTCCTGTAAAAATTATCCATGACTTTGGTTCGTATCCGATGACAACATCGACGCCGTTACGAACAACCGGAGTCCTCAACAACAGTGAATCCGCCGTCAGTTCTTCCTCCGGATCGAACTCTTTCCATTCGAGCTGTTTTTTCGCCCATGCTTTACTGCTTCTGTCCATCATATCATCCCAGGAATTCCTGGCTGCAATCGCCCGAAGCTCCCCGGGGCTTAAAGCCCTTTTCCCCAGATCGACAAAATGATAAGAAATCCCACGCTGGTCGAACCACAACCGGCATTTCTTGGTATCCCGACACTTCGCAGTACCGATTATCTGCAGAGACATAAAACCTAAACCTCCCAGAACAGGTGTAATTTGTTAGAGACTGCAAAAATTGTGGCATATGATGACAGCCGAAGGCGTAAATGAACGGTTCTGTGAACCGTTCTTGATCTGCACTCACTCGCTATCGCGGCGTCCATCGTCAGTTCGGCAATGCCCAATCAAGCTTGGCTACTGCTCTCACTTTCCCTGGCCGTCGGGAATGAACCTGCAGGCAGTTTCACTCCTCTCGCTCGATTGATCATCATATCATGCAATTATTACAATCCTCGCGTGCAGGGGATAGGAGGTCAAATCAGCAGCTATCTTTCAAGTGGATAACTGCTGATCCCTCTCGCACAATTATAGTTCAGATAAAATCGTAACAGAATGCTTTCATTGTGGTACCAGATGATACCAAATTGCCGGTATTCCGATCCATTCCAAAAACTTACCCTCTACAGAAAGATGTGACACTTATCACAACGTGACTCCACTCATACGCGATACCATGGATAATCTCCGACAATGTCTATTTGAGTAAACGGTTGACCCTCAAGCTCCACGACGCACATCATGGGCGACAGTGAAGTTGTTGTACGTGATTATACTGATAATACTTCTGACCTCTGCCGCGGTCATTCCGGCATTTGAGGCCGGAGCATACATTCCTCATTACCGGCTGGAATTTCTACCGGGTGCCGAGAATTCTCTCGGGCGTCCGGCTTATGATACAGCAGCCCATGCCTGGGATGGACGTATCGTTTCCGACACTCTGGAGAAAAGACTCGCAGAACACTGGTATGAAAAAAGCTGGAGTCTCAGGCTTTCCCGGGGATATGATGCCTTCTACCTGCATATACCCTTTGATGAAAGCTTTCTATCCGGACAGACACCAGATACCCGGCAAATCTCATATCTGAAAACGATTATCAGTAAATCCAAAACTTCTGTCTATCTTTCTCTTATCGGAAATACCGTCGATTTCATGCCTGTCGTAACATCAGATAATAAACTTGATGAATTGGTTCGCCGACTTGAGGAAATCAGCCGTAATTATGAACTGGACGGAATTGACATTGATTGGGAATTTCCCGCCAGACCAAGACAAGCTGAAAAACAGGCCCTCATGATTATTGCCTCTGCTTTGAAGAAAAACCTGCCTGAAAAAACCGTTTTATCCATTGCTGTCAGCCGGTGGCGGCTTCCTGATGAAGATCTTTTTGATATCGTAGATGAAATACATCTGATGGCATATGACGGCTATGGGCGGCATTCCACATTTGAATCAGCTGTTGCGGATGCGGAAACCATCCTGATGCGATTCGATCAACCTGCAAAAAAACTGATACTCGGGCTCACCTTCTATGCGCGGATCTACACCCCGGATTCGGATGAATACTGGATTGGAACAAAAAATTACAGAGAGATCATTCGGGACTATTCACCGGTTCCGACGGAAGATGAAGCCGATGGATATTTCTTTAACAGCCCTTACACAATCGCCCGTAAGACAGAATGGGCTCTGATGAGGGGCTTGGGCGGCGTTTTCGTATGGGAACCATTCTACGATGTAGACGGAGTGAAATCTCTCTCCACCACGATCCGTCAGGTTATCGGTGAACGCTGAAAATCATTCCTTTCCCAACCC
>DAOVYP010000254.1 GCA_030635565.1 Spirochaeta sp.
CGACTGGAGATCGGTTAAAGCCAGATTTTCACCCAGAACTTTACCGTGTTCGACGGTGATACCGCCGACCTGCAGCAGGAAATCCACTTCCCTGTGAGCGAAATCATCAGCCATTTTGTAGGCTGCCAGACCGTATTCATTCAGCCCGCCGGATTTGGGTTTATCTTCAAATACCGTCACCTCATGGCCGAGTATGGCGGCACGGTGAGCGCAGGCCAGTCCGGCCGGACCCGCACCGATGACGGCAATTTTTCTGCCCGTTCCCTCAGCACGTTTGAAGGGGTGTGGTTTGTCTGCTTCCATGAAATGGTCAACAGAAAAACGCTGAAGTTGACCGATTTTTATGGGCTCTTCCCCGGTGGCATTGCGTACACATACACCTTCGCAGAGAATCTCCGTCGGACAGACCCGGGCACAGGTACCGCCCATGATATTGGAAGATAAAATCGTTATCGCCGAACCGGTCAGATTCTGCGTTCGAATCTGGTGGATGAATTTGGGAATATCGATGGCAGTGGGGCAGGCCTCGACGCAGGGTGCGTCAAAACAATACAGGCAGCGGGAACTCTCCACCATCGCCTGGGTCTGACTCAGCGGGGGATGCATGTCGGAGAAATTCGCATCAATCTGCGCAGCATCCAGGGGCCCACCGTCCCGGGACCCGATTAACCGTTCACTCATGGCTGTCTCCTTAAATTCTGCTCTATGAATGTTATTTACCGGCACCTGGGCCGGTTCATACTGTTTAAAAGATTTCATCCTGGAAATCAAATGGATGGTAATTAAGTCATGTATAAACTGAAAGCCTGGTGTTTAAGGCGTAAGGTTGACAATACGTATAGAATATTGCAAAATATGTACGTAAGGAGATGTCCATGAATAAGAAATTAACTCTCTCGGTGGATGATACTGTCATATTAAGAGCTAAAAGGTATGCTCGGGAACATAAAGAATCACTATCAGAAATTGTTGAGAATTATTTCAGGATAGTAACCTCTGACTATAAAGTTGAAAATGATGAAATGGCTCCCTTAATAAATGAATTGCTGGGGTCGGTACGAGTTCCCGATGATTTCAATTTTAAAAAAGAAAAACTTGAATATCTGGAAAACAAATACTTTCATGACTAAAATATATATCGATTCAGATATTATTTTGGATTTACTTACTAAGCGAAACGACTATCAAAGTTCTGCCGATTTATTTACCCGGATCTCAAATAGTCAATATACAGGATATACCTCCCCTATTGTTTTTGCTAATGTTCATTACATTATGTCAAAATATGAAGGCAAGAAAAAATCCATTCAGAATCTAGTAAAACTAAGAAGATTATTATCGATTCTGGCTATTGATGAAGAAATAATCGATCAGGCACTACTGGCAGATGCAGTTGATTTTGAAGACTCAATTCAATATATTGCATCTGAAAAAAATCTCATGGATTTCATAATAACAAGAAATAAGAAAGATTATAAAAAAAGTGTCGTACCTGCCTTAACTGCGTTTGAATTTCTGAAGATTAAGGTAATCACTCAACTGTGAATCAGGAATAATTCAAATTTGGCAAATGAAAAGCCGGTGTTTTGTTTTCTAATATTTTCTTTTAATTGCTTTTTATTTTCGAATATCCTAAGGTTAACATAGAATATCAAAAATAAAGGGTAATTTATGAACCTGGAGAAACGTGCCGCATCCATTCGCAGGCGAATCATTACCATGAACACCCATGCCGGTGCCGGACATACAGGCGCCGATTTATCCGAAACGGATATCCTGACCGCCTTGTACTTTCATGTTCTTGATATCGATCCGGATCGATTGAACGATCCGAATCGGGATCGGTTCATCTTGAGTAAGGGACACGGTGCAGGTGGGTACTACTGCACTCTGGCTGAAGCGGGATATATCGACGAAGCACAGCTCGAAAGCTACCTGCAGGCCGACTCCCTTTGTCCGGGACATCCCGTCAGGCAAAAAACCCCCGGGGTGGAAGTGAACACCGGTGCATTGGGACACGGATTTCCGATAGCATGCGGGTTGGCCCTTGCCGCCAGGAAATCCGGACGATCTTACAGGACCTTCTGTCTTTGCGGTGACGGTGAGATGCAGGAAGGGTCCAATTGGGAAGCTGCAATGACCGCTTCACATTTCAAATTGGGGAATCTCGTCCTCATCATCGATCGAAACGGTCTTCAGCTGGCGGACCGTACCGGGAATATCATGGAATTAGAGCCGCTTGGAGATAAGATTCGGGCGTTCGGATTCACCTTGAACGAGGTGAATGGAAATGACCCGGATGCTGTTGCTGAATTGCTGGAAGGCCTCGATTACTCTGCAGATAAACCTCATGCCGTCATCGCAAAAACGATAAAGGGCCGTGGTGTGTCGTTCATCGAGGATAATCCGGCGTGGCATCATCGTGTCCCGATGGGTAAGGAGATCGCGATGGCGATCGAGGAATTGGGGTAAGCGGATATGGAACTCAAAGATCAGAGAACATCGATGGTCGATTCTTTCATCGAAGCGGTATCCGATGGTATCGAACTCATGGTGGTTGTAAGCGATTCAACTTCCACTTCCAAAATCAAGCCGTTTGCCGAGAAATATCCGGACAGGGTTATCAATGTCGGTATCGCTGAGCAGAATCTTATCGGGATTTCAGCCGGGCTCGCCCTGGGCGGTTTCGTGGTTGTGACGGCCAATGCCGCTCCCTTTCTCGTCGCCAGATCAGCAGAACAGGTTAAAAATGACGTGGCCTATACCAATACCAATGTCAAGATGATGGGATTGAATCCGGGGTTCGCCTATGGATCCCTTGGGCCGACTCATCACTCTATCGAAGATATCAGCATGATGCGGTCCCTTGGGGGAATGAGAATTTTCACGCCGATCGATCCATCCGGAACGGCCATGGCGGTGGGTCATGTCCTGAAAACCAATGGACCGTCTTACGTACGAGTGGATTCGGGCGTTTTTCCTGACCTTCCGGACAGTGAAGGATTCCGGGCGGTTGATGATCCGATCCGGCTTTCGGAAGGTGGGGATATCACCATACTTGGTCTTGGAACGAGTGCCCACGCTGTCCTGGAGGCTTCCGGAATCCTGGCAAAGAATGGGATAAATGTTGACGGGTGGGGAATCCCCTCGATTCGTCCGTTGAATATGGAGCCTATTCGAAAATCTGTGAAGAAAACCGGTGCCGTTATCACCGTGGAAGCCCACTCGACTCATGGAGGTTTGGGTTCACTGGTGGCTGAGTTCCTGTCCGATGAAGGCATGGCGGTCCGATTAAAGCGGCTGGGCGCTTCCGAAGGGGTTTTCGCTCCCGCATCTCCACGTTTATCCATTGAAAAAAAGTTCATGCTTGATCCGGTTGGAATCGCCGAGGCGGCCCGTATAATGTAGAGATGAAGAACAATCCCTGCATCCTGTCTGTCGACCAGGGTACCAGCGGTTCCAAAGTCCTCATCTTCGCGCTGAATGGGGATATTCTTGCGACGTGTACGACGGAATATGAAATATCTCACCCTCAGCCCGGGTATGTTGAAATCGATCCGATAGTACTCTGGGGCAGTGTCAGGGAATCCCTGGATGGTGTTATTCGCTCTTTCGAAGCGTCAGGTGGACGCCGTATAGACATCCGCAGCATCGGGATATCGAATCAGCGGGAGTCCTTTCTTATCTGGGATGAGAACGGTACTCCTTTATCCCCGGTCGTCGTCTGGCAATGCAAGCGCTCGGCCGATTTGTGCCGAAAACTGAGTGAAGATGCCGGCTGGCCGGCATTGGTGTCCGAGCGGACAGGTCTGGTGAACGATCCATATTTCTCCGGTACCAAGGCATCAGTCCTGGTTTCCGAGAATCCGGAAATTGCCGCGAAGATGCGCTCGGGAACCGCGTACTTCGGAACGATCGATACCTGGCTGGCCTGGAAATTGACCGATGGGCGAACCTATGCCACCGATCGCAGCAATGCCTCCCGCACGATGCTTTTCGACATCAATCGCATGGTCTGGGACAAAGAACTGATTAACCGTCTCGGACTCGAAGGATTGAGATTACCCGAGGTTCGGCTCACTGATGCCGGTTATGGCGAAACCGACCTTGGAAACCTGCTGCCGAACCCCATTCCCATCGGTTCGCTGATCGGAGATTCTCATGCCGCATCCTTCGCGGAAGGCTTATTCAGAGCCGGAGATGCAAAGGTCACCCTGGGAACCGGATCCTCAATTCTCATGAATGTCGGTGCTGAACGTGTTGATTCGACCAGGGGAATGGTATCGACGATCTGCTGGAGCGCCGGAGACCGGACGGATTACGCCCTTGAGGGAATCATCGTCAGCTGCGGGTCAACAATCACCTGGCTAAAGGACA
>DAOVYP010000136.1 GCA_030635565.1 Spirochaeta sp.
ATGAGGATATCGGTGATGGCGATATTACCACGGATTCAATTATTCACTCTGACAAGATTATGCACGGTCGATTCGTTGCAAAAGCCGATGGTGTTATTGCCGGATTGATTGTAGCCGGTATCACCTTTTCACAGCTTGATGAGAGTATAGAATTTACCTCCTTTTATACTGATGGAGAATTTGTAAAGAATAAATCTGTAATCGCTACAATCAGCGGGCCGGGCAGGGCGCTTCTCAGCGGTGAACGGGTTGCACTGAATTTTCTGCAGCGCATGTCGGGTATTGCTACGATGACAAGGCAATTTGTAGAAGCTGTATCTGAAACCCGGACAGTTATACTGGATACCCGTAAAACGGTTCCCGGCCTACGTCTGTTGGACAAATGGGCTGTTGAACTGGGCGGCGGTCGGAATCACCGTTTTGGCCTGTTTGATATGGCAATGATCAAGGAAAACCACATTGCTGCCGCAGGCAGCATCACGAAAGCTGTCAATCTAGTGCGGGAGCATGACCCTAAGCATCGGCTAATAGAAGTTGAAGTTAAAAACCTGGATGAACTTCGTGAGGCGTTGAAACTTGATATAGACCGTATCTTACTGGATAATATGAGCCCGACTCTAATGCACGAAGCAGTGCAGATTACCCGGGGTGGCACAGCACTGGAGGCATCCGGAAACGTCAGCCTGAAAACAGTTGCCGACATTGCTGCCGCAGGTGTGGATTATATTTCGGTGGGTGCATTAACTCACTCAATGGCAGCAATGGATATAAGTTTATTACTTGAAGGTTCTAACTAGAATGTACCGGGAGATCCGCAAATGACCAGCGAAGCAGCATACGAATCTACTTACCGGAAAATGAAAAGCAAACTCAGCCGTGTTGTACCTGATTTCGAGCTGCGTTACAAAGCTGAGATAGCCCATGAAATCATCAAGCTCAAACACGAGAAGAACGCCTTAATCCTGGGACATAATTACATGGAACCGGCCCTGTTTCACTCCATTCCTGATTTTACAGGTGACTCACTGGAACTGGCCCGTAAAGCGGCTGTTACCGATAAAGACATCATTATCTTTTGCGGCGTAGATTTTATGGCTGAAACCGCTAAAATTCTCAACCCTGAAAAGACTGTACTGATGCCGGCCCGGAAAGTCGGATGCTCGCTGGCTGAAAGTATTACTGCTGAGGATATCCGGCAGCTGAAGCTGCAGTTTCCCGGTGTTCCTGTTGTCACATACATTAATACTTATGCTGATGTTAAGGCGGAAAGCGATGTGTGCTGCACTTCAGGTAACGCTCGCGCAGTAGTCGAATCCCTGAAATGCGATACTGTTATTTTTTTACCTGATGAATATATGGCCGGAAATGTAGCAAAAGAAACCAATAGGCATATCATCTTTCCAACGCGGAAAAACGGTGAGAATAATAATCTGGATTATCAGATGATCGGCTGGCATGGGCGATGCGAAGTTCACGAAAGATTTACTGTTGAAGACATCGTTAATGTGCGCCGTCAATTCCCTGATGTGGCTATACTGGCTCATCCGGAATGCTCGCCGGAGGTTGTGGATGCCTCCGATTACTCGGCCAGTACTTCGGCGATGATCAAATTTGTACAGGAGACCGATAAACCTCAATACCTTCTGCTCACCGAATGTGCGATGGGAGACAACATAGCTGCTGAAAACCCCGATAAGGAAATACTGGGACTATGCAGTTTACGTTGTCCTTATATGAACATGATTACTCTTGAAGAAACGCTCTCAGCGCTGCAGAACAATCAATACCGGATTGAAGTACCGGAGGAAATCCGTATTCGCGCCGCCCGGTCTGTAGAACGCATGATACAGATTGGGTAATCGGGAATACCCTGAATGGCTGCAGATTATGATGAACGATTGTATTGAAACCGAAGTTCTTATTATTGGCTGCGGCATTGCAGGTGGTACCGCGGCATTACAGCTGGCAGATGCCGGTATCCAGGTAACCCTGATTACCCGTGCCAAAGAGTCCATGGATACCAGCACACTGCAAGCACAAGGCGGCATTATCTATCGTGGTGATGATGATTCGCCTGAACTCCTGTCGAAGGACATCAACCGTGCCGGTGCCGGGTACTGTAACCCGCAAGCGCTAGCAATCCTGGCCGAAGAAGGACCTGATCTTGTTACCCGGATTCTTATGAATCGGATAGGTGTAAGTTTTGACTATAACTCAGAAGGTCAATTAAGTTTTGCAAATGAAGGCAGCCACTCGATCCCACGGATTCTGCATACCGCAGATGCCACAGGCAGGACTATTGAACTCGCCCTTATTAAAAAACTGGTTGAGCACCCTGATATCTGCCTGCTTACCGGTCATACGGCGATTGACTTGTTAACACCTGCCCACCACTCGATTAATCGAGTGGATATTTACAAAAAGCACTCTTGTGTCGGGGCATATGTACTGAACCGGGTTGCGAATACAGTCGTCCGCTGTATTGCCAGGCGTACAATTCTGGCTACAGGTGGTTTGGGACAGATTTTTCTTCGTACAAGCAATCCTGCCGGAGCGCGAGGTGATGGTCTTGCTATGGCTTACAGAGCCGGTGCACGCACTATTAACAATGAGTACATTCAATTCCACCCCAGCACCTTCCATCGCCCACCTGCCCCGAATTTCCTGATTTCCGAAGCGGTACGCGGTGCCGGAGCGCGTTTGGTGAATGTCGATGGTAAGCCGTTTATGCAGAATTACGATGCTGAATGGAAAGACCTTGCCTCTCGGGATATTGTCTCTCGCAGTATGCATAAAGAGATGCTGCAGAATAATACGGGCAATTTATATCTCGATCTGCGCTCTTATATCGCCACAGAAAAAATCCGGGCGGAATTCCCCAATATTTATAAACAATGCCTGGAATATGGTGTCGATATTACCCAAGACCTGGTACCCGTTGTTCCGGCAGCCCACTACTCCTGCGGCGGTGTATGGACCGATATGCAGGGACAGACCACCATTGAGAATCTTTATACCATTGGGGAAGTAGCTTGTACCGGGATTCACGGGGCTAATCGTCTGGCCAGTGCTTCGCTGCTGGAAGGTCTCACCTGGGGGACTCGCGCAGCGCAACATATTCAGGAGAACATCACAGGACAGGCGGCTCCCAACGCTGATAATATCCCTGAATGGGAAGATTCAGGTCAATTTGCCCCTGATCCAGCCCTCATCAGCCAGGATCAGACTACTGTAAAAAATATCATGTGGAATTACGTTGGACTCATCCGCAGCAAGCACCGTTTGCAACGGGCCATGAGCGAACTGAGGCATCTCGAAGTAGAAGTTGAAAATTTCTACCGACGCGCCTGGCTCACTGATTCGATGATTGGCCTGCGAAATGCTGTACGTTCTGCCATTATTGTATGCACATCCGCATGGGAAAACCGTAAAAGTGCAGGCTGCCATTATCGGGAAGACTAAAAACCAGCTTGCACATTCCCCAACTCCTGAAATAACCTGACGCAACGGTTGCCGGAGGTGGAAATGTCAGGATGGGAAATCGGCTGGGGACTTGAGTTCCTGGTATTCATGAACAACCTGGGCGGGCGGGCCCTTGATACCGCCCTTGAACCCCTGCACTGGATCGGTGGAGAGGTTGGATACACCATTATTCTTCCCATCCTGTTCTGGTCGGTGAACGACCGCATGGGCCGCAGGCTCTATCTGCTTGCGATGTTCAGCGCCCTGTTGAACGGAGTTCTGAAGATCTGGTGGGCCCGTCCCCGGCCCTATGTGGTTGATCCGGCCCGAATTACTCCCGCCCATGTCGAGTCCAGTTACGGCATTCCCAGCGGTCACGCCCAGGGCGGTATGATTCTCGGACTCTTCTTCGCCCATGAATCCCGCAAAACGTGGGTGAAAGGCATTATTTATGCCGCTGTCGCCCTTATGGGGATTTCGAGAATGACCTTCGGTGTGCATTTCCTCCAGGATGTACTTGTCGGCTGGATACTCGGAGGACTGGTATTCGGCCTGTTCGTCTTTGCGGAAGATCCGATTGTTCGGCGCTACAGATCCATGCCGGCCTGGAGCCTCTTTACCCTCGCGTTACTGCCGGGGATTCTGGCCCTGGGAGCGGAAGCCCTCGTACCCGCTGTTTATCCGGCGACCAAAAGCCTTCTGGCCACCGGTGCGGCCCTGTCCGGGATTCTCATCGGTATGGCCCTTGAACGTTCAAAGGGTGCATACCGGTCCGACGGGATAACCTGGAAACGTATCGTTCGGGTGCCGATTGGAATGATCCTGATATTCGGGATTCAGATGGGTCTCTCGGCGTTATTTTATACCGTCGTTGATATCGACCGGCCGTCGTTCGGTCTGTCCGCCCTTTATTCCCTGCGCTACCTGACCGTGGGATTCTGCGGCTACTGGCTCATACCGGAAATATTCATCCGCCTGCACATGGCGGGTCCCCGGGAGCAATCTCTTGAATCGGCGGTTCTGCCGGCGGTTCTGCCGGCGGATCACCGCTGAGAATTTCTGCCTCAAGGTAATCCCCATACTCTTCCAGGGCCTTGATAATCGGTTTCTTTTCGGCTTCAAGTTCTTCGCTTTCCCGCCAGGAGGTCAGTCTTTTACGGAATTCTCCCAAATCAGAGGCGTCGGGGATGGGCGGAAAGAGAATACGGGAAGCACAAAAGCTCTTCCATCGGCGCTTTCCCTCTTCGTCCAGCACTTCGGGGTAATTACGCCCGATGTAACGCCGGAGCATCTCGGGCAGCCTGGAGTCCCGGGCATTGATGTGAAGCTGATTCAGTTCTTCGGGTTTTGTATTTCGGATGACCTCCAGGACTTTTTTGTCTTCATCAGGGAAAAAACGCTCGTATATCTGGAGGTCGGGGTCATCCACATTGCCCCAATCCGGCTTCACGGAAAAAACCTCCCGCAGCTTGGCCACCAGTCCCGTATCCCGTCGCAGACGATCCCAATGCTCCATAGCCTCCGGTACATCGATTCCCAATCGACCGGCCGCCTCATCGGTGAGCACGCTTCGGGGTGCCAGGAATGGTGACTTGTTGATGGCGATGCCTTTCAGGGGAATTCTCTCCAGACCCTCGGCCTCCAATTCAGCTTTTGATGTGAAGATACGCCGGCGGATTTCCTCGGCGGACAGGATGAGCAGCGGCTCGGGGTTGTAACGCAAATCGAAAGAATGGATGACATTACGCCGCTCAGGGTCAGTTACCAGCGGACAGACCAGTGTGGTGTTGCCCCTTTCGCTGTAATACGCCGATGCCGTGTGGACGAGGGGGGTTCGTTCGGCCAGGTCAATCAATGTACGGGCCCGGTCCTTGGTCCGGTGACTGAACGCCCATTCAAAGAGTTTCGGCTGTTTCTCATGGATGAGCCGGGCTACGGCAATCGTAGCGTAAACGTCGGAGAGGGCATCGTGGGCATGTTCGTGAGATAAACCGTTGGCTCTGGTCAGCAGCTCCAGCTTCACCGACGGCTTGCCCTCATCAGTGTGGGGCCATTCGATTCCGTCGGGCCGGAGGTCACGAGCGGCCCGGGCCAGATCCAGGATGTCCCATCTGGAATTCCCGTCCGCCCATTCACGCCGGTAGGGATCGTGAAAATTCCGGTAGTAGAGGTTCCGTATGAACTCGTCGTCGAAAGCGATCGTGTTGCAGCCCAGAGCGCAAGTACCCGGTCGGGACAGGTGGGCGTCGATGGCCTTAATCAATTCCGCTTCCGGCAGACCCTTGTCGTTGGCTTCCTGCGGAGTGATTCCCGTTATCAGACAGGCCAGGGGATCCGGGAGGTAATCGGGACTGAGCTTTCCGTAGAGGACAGTGGATTCTTCAAGAGGCTGGAAATTGTCATCCGTCCTGACGGCTGCGAACTGGGAGATGCGATCGAAGCGGGGATTGCGGCCGAAGGTTTCCAGGTCGTACCAGAGCAAAGTCATGGGGAATGATACCCCGGTCCGGGAAGCGGGGGTAGAGGGTTGCGATCAAGCGCATGGAAATAAGCCCACTCGGTTCTAGCGGTTCCTGCGGAATCCGACGATCCTTCGTGGGCTTTTTCCATGCTCTACATCGCCATTATCAATATCCCCGCTTCTCACACCGTATCCGAATCCTCAGCGGTGTTTCATCCCTCATCTCTCAACCCCGAACTGTGCTATAACGTTTCTCATGCTCGAACTTCACCCCCTTGCCTGGATCGCTGTTGCAATTGGCGGTTTACTCGCCGGTTTCATTGACAGCATCGCCGGGGGCGGTGGGCTGATTACTTTGCCTATTTTACTCGCTGTGGGTCTGCCTCCACATCTGGCCATCGGCACGAACAAGGTTCAGTCGGTCTTCGGCAGCGGTACCGCCGCCTGGCGATACGGAAGAAAAGGGCTTATTCCCTGGAAGAAGATATGGCCGGGAGTGG
>DAOVYP010000118.1 GCA_030635565.1 Spirochaeta sp.
AAAAGCCGCCGAACTTCGAAGAAAGGATTTAAGGCAAAGCCTTTTCCTTGATCGCCATCAGAGGCGGCGGCTTTTGCTTCAGTGAAGAAGATTCAATAATTCAGCAGCTCATCCTCACCGAACAGAAACCGGGCTGCAGCACGGGCCAGGGCGAGCATCTCCCTTTCACCGGCATGAATCCGTACAGACGCGATCCATCCCACCCTCTCGGTAATCCAGTTCGACAAAGGTGGATGAGGCAGCCCGCCGGTCAGTATTATCGCATCCACACTGCCTTTCAGGACTGTCGTCATGGCGCCGATCTCTTTACTGATCTGATAGGCCATGGCCTGATATACCTCCAGCCATGGCTGATCTCCTGAAACGGCTCTTCGTTCAATTTCCAGGCCGTCATCTGTACCCAGGTAGGCAAGCAGGCCTGAACGCCTGGTAAGCTCATTTATCGCATCTTCAGCGCTGCTCCAGCGGCCGGAGAAGCACATTTCCACTAACGGGATGAGGGGCAGGGCTCCACTTCGTTGCGGTGAAAAAGGGCCCCCATCCATGGCGTGATTCACGTCGATGAGGCGGCCATCTTCCATGGGGCTCACCGAGATTCCTCCACCGAGATGGGCGATGATGAAGCGGAAATCCTCCATCTTCCCACCAAGATCCCTGGCCGCTTCCCGGGCGACGGCTCTCATGTTCAGGGCGTGAAGCTGACAGCGGCGGGGAAGTTCCGGATGTCCTGAATAACGTGCCAGCGGCTGGAACTGATCAACTCCGACAGGGTCGGTGATAAGAGATGGGACATTCCGGGCACTTGCCAGATTGTCGGCGATGAGAGCTCCCAGATTGGAGGCATGATATCCGTAACGGGAGGATAGCAGGTCTTCCTTCATTTGCTTGTCGATGATATAAGACCCGGCTTCCAGGGGGCGGGTGAGACCACCCCGGCCCGAAACGGCATCGATGACCGGATTGCCCGATTCCTCGAGAAAAGATTCAACAGCATGGCTTCTCAATTCGAGTTGGTCGGCAGGTTCAGGATGGGATTCCAGTTCTTCCGGATCGTGTTTGACATTGGCGGCATGAATTTCACTGACACTCCAGGCGTCGGCGGCTTTATAGAGAGCCACTTTTGTGCTGGTGGAGCCGGGATTTATGGTGAGTATGTTTTTCAATACCGTTCTCCATGGGTATTGCGGGGTTTCAATGCCGGCTTATTGTCAGATAAAGCCGACTTGAATGGTTTTACATTGATTTCGGGTCTGAATTCACGGAGAAAATGTTTCAGCAGATATGCTGCTGAGCGAGCATCGGCCAGGGCGTTATGGGCACCGTCATCAGGCAGGTCGAGAAACTGCCTGCAGGAGGTTAAAGTTCGGGAAGGAAGTGAGGTGAAATATTTTCTAGCCAGAACAAGGGTACATACCGGTGAAATGAACGGAAGTGAAGTTCCTGAACGACGGAATTCCTCCCGGAGAAACCCAAGATCGAACGATGCGTTATGGGCGGCAATCACGGTTCCGTCCAGTAATGAACATAAATGGGGGACGATGTCCCGGAAACGAGGTGCATCACGCACCATTTCATCAGTAATACCGTGAACATGGGTAGCTCTGACTTTCATTCCGGGATTGACGAGTGTATCCAGTTTCTCTATGGGTTCTCCGTTGTCTGTTAACCGGACGATACCGATTTCCAGTATCCGGTCTCCGGATTTAGCTGACAATCCGGTGGTTTCAACATCTATGACTGAGAATGTCATGTAGAGCTTGTACCGGCCGGTGCCGGATCCTGCAGACGTGGAATATCCT
Source organism: Spirochaeta sp. (assembly GCA_030635565.1). Classification (GTDB taxonomy): domain Bacteria; phylum Spirochaetota; class Spirochaetia; order DSM-2461; family DSM-2461; genus UBA2779. The sequence continues at coordinate 1,800 of DAOVYP010000118.1, forward strand.
CTATAACATAAGCCGTAATAAGAAATGGCTCTGAACTGCTGTTTCGGGATAGCATCAGGGTTTCCCTCGTTCTGCCATTTTCCACCTTCACTTCGAAAATATACGTCACCATCTCCTTTCGTCCCTGTCCCTCCATGAAGATCCGGCGGTTCGTACCGATACGACTGTGTGATTGATAAGAGCCGTATGCCATTTCCCTGCGACTCACAAGAGACTCGGCTTGCATGGCAACCTGTGTGTCGAAAAATAATTCGGAAGGAAAGAGAGAACCATTATCAAGTTGATAACGATAAAAAGCATCTGCGACGTCTCCGGCATTGCTTGTCCCGGGGATCAGTCCGCATCCGCCGAGCATCGATATTCCCGCAACAAGGCAGATCATGTTTATTCGATTCAATCGGAGCATGGAACTAGAATAACTCACCCGGGAGAGAAATGGGATATGAACCTCAGGAAAAATAAAATACCGGAGATTTGTCTGCTGACAGCCTGCGAATCAGGAGGAACTATGGATGCTTTGGCTTTCACCACGTCATATACCAGGTGGAAAATTGACGAAGATCAGTAGAGCTTCCGTCCCATGCTGACTCTCTCTTCCACCAGAAATCCCAGCTTCTCGTAGAATCCGATGACACAGCTGTTGCCCGGCATCACCTGGAGGTTCACTTTCGGGCAATTCCTTTGCTTCAATTCGTCAACGGCACGGTCAACCAGTTTGCGACCTATACCCTGTTCCCGCATTAAGGGATGAACGGCCAGCGAATAGATCCAACCTCTGTGCCCGTCCCAGCCGGCCATAACCGTCCCGGTGACTTTTTCGCCGCGAACGGCAACGAAAAACAATCCGTCATCCAGGATCGCCTTCCTGCTAATCGACAGTTCCGGGTCGTTATGCGGTGCCGGATATTTGAAACATTCTTTCCAAAGGGCTATCACTCCGTCGTGATCGACCGCTTCAAAAGTTCTGATTGGTATTTTCAAGTGCCGGAAATCTCCTTATTTGTCGTGGTAGCTTCCGGCAATGGCCTTCATATCGACTGCCTGTCCTGAATTGTCTTTGAGACGATTCTGCACCATGGCCGTGACACCGGTGGCCAGACCGTAAAGAGTGATGAATCCCTCGGCATCGGCATGGTCGTAACTGGTTTCTCCGAAGCTCGCCAGTTCCTCAAGGTAAAGGGCATAAGGAGATTGGCGACCGACAACGGAGGTATTGCCCTTGTATAGAGACAATCTTACGGATCCCGTGGCGAACTTCGTGGTTTCCACCATGAATGCTTCAAGGGATTTCCGGGCAGTTGTGAACCACTTTCCCGCATATACAAGATCGGAATAATACTGGGACAGCTTGTGCTTCAGGCTCAATGCATCGTAGTTGGTGGTGAACATTTCCAGGTCGCGCAGGGCCTTGTAAAGAAGGGTTCCCCCCGGTGTTTCGTATACCCCCCGACTCTTCATGCCCACCATCCGGGTCTCCACGATATCCACTCGACCGATGCCGTTGTCCGCTGCCAATTTATTCAATTCGGTCAGCAAGGCCAGGGGCTTCATCTTCTCCCCATCGATGCCTATTGGAATACCCTTCTCAAAATCAATGGTGAGTTCGGTAGCTTCATCCGGGGCCTCTTGTGCACTTTTTGTCAGGCGAAACATGGATTCGTCCGGAGCATTCCAGGGATCTTCAAGGCGTCCACCCTCATGACTCATATGCCAGATGTTCCAATCCCTGCTGTAGATGTTTTCCCGGCTGATCTCGCCGAGATCGAGATTGTGCTCTTCGGCATAGGCGATGGCCTGTTCCCGGCTATGAATGTCCCATATCCGCCAGGGAGCGATCACCTTGAGCTGAGGCGCCAGAGCCTTGTATGTGAGCTCGAAACGTACTTGGTCGTTGCCCTTCCCGGTGCATCCGTGGGCCAGGGAGTCACAGCCCTCTTCCAGGGCGATTTCCACCTGTTTACGGGCCTGAAGAGGCCGGGCAATGGATGTGCCAAGCAGATACTGGCCTTCGTAAATAGCTCCGGCTCTGGCCATGGGAAAGAGATAGTCGGCAACGAATTCATCCCGGCAGTCCACCAGGTAGTATTTTGATGCTCCCGAGGCGTATGCTTTGCGTTCCACCGTTTCCCAGTCTTCTTCCTGGCCCACATTGGTACAAACTGCAATAATTTCCGGATTATCGTAGTTCTCCTTGAGCCAGGGCATGATGATGGACGTATCCAGTCCCCCCGAATAGGCCAGGCAGATTTTTTCGGCTTTTCCGTCGTTTTTCATCTCTATGTATTCCTTTTAATAACATCGAAAAGAAGGCTGACGCCCTCCGTTATTTCCTCATCGCTGATTACCAGAGGCGGTGCCAGTCTCAATACATCGACACCGGTTTTCAGAATTATCAGCCCGTTATCCATTGCCTCACCGATGATCCGGGAGCACCAGGCACCATTATAATCTTCACCGTCCAGCCGCAGGCCCCTCAACAAGCCGGCACCACGGACTTCCCCTTTGATTCCGAGTTCTTTCAGCCCTTCGGAAAGCATGGATTCCAGAAGGTCACCCTTTCGACGGGTTTCCGCCATAAAGGCCGGATCTGTCAAAATGTCCCACACTGCCGAAGCCACTGCCGTGGTAACCGGACCGCCGCCGAAGGTGGTGGCATGATGGCCCGGTTGCAGCAGGTTATTCACCTCAGCCGGTATCAGGACTGCCGATAGAGGAAGCCCTCCGGCAAGGGGTTTCGCCAGGGTTATAATGTCCGGCTCAAGACCCACAAGATCGCTGGCGAACAGTGTGCCGCAGCGTCCCATGCCGGTCTGTACTTCGTCGGCAATGAGCAGTACGTCGTATTCTCTGCAGAGTGAATTGAGGGTTCGGGCAAAATCCCGGTTGACGAAGTGAAGCCCGCCTTCCCCCTGAATCGGTTCCACCATCACGGCGGCGACGGTTCCGTCAAACGCAGACAGTAGGGCCTGGACATCATTCAAAGGCAGAATATCCACTCCGGGAATGAGGGGTTCGAAAGGCTCCCGGTAAGCCGGGCTTGCCGTGAGGCTCAAGGCCCCCATAGTTCTGCCGTGAAAACTGTTGGTAAAGGCGATGAGCCGGTGATGTCCTGCACCCCTGCGGGTTTTCGCATAAAGCCGGGCGTATTTAATTGCGGTTTCATTCGCTTCGGCCCCTGAGTTCCCGAAGTGAACGGCTTCGAAAGACGCATGGTTTCCACCCGGCACCGGCACGCTGATCATCTTTTCGGCCAGTTCCAGTTGCGGCTCTGTTGCGAAAAGATTGGATACATGCACCAGTTTTCGCATCTGCTTTGCGGCCACATCGGCCAGGTCGGTTCGACCGTATCCAAGTGCATTGACGGCAATCCCCGATCCCATGTCGAGGTATCGCTTCCCTGCACGGTCGATGAGCCTGCATCCTTCGCCATGATCAAAAACCAGCAGCTTTTCTCCGTACTGTTTCGGTAACGGAGGATGGTTGACTATGGCTTCACCCGTCATTTCAAACCTCCTGAATTTATGAGTGTTCCCAGTTTGCCGGAGAGTATCCCCCCAAGGTCGCCAGGATTTGAATAGTTTCCGATAAAAACGGCACCGACACCTTTGTCCAATGCACCGACAGCCGATCTCACTTTGGGAATCATTCCGCCGGTGATAACCCCGGATTCGATTTTTTCCTCGGCAATTTCAGGTGTGAGATGCCTGATGATCCGTGAATCATCCAGAACGCCGGGTACGTCGGATATGAATATGAGTTGATCGGCTTTGAATGCAGCCGATAGGGATAGAGCGGCTTCGTCGGCATTAATATTGATACCCCGGCCTAGACTGTCTGTGGCCGGAGGGGCGAACACCGGTGTATAGCCGTTGTCCCAGAGGATTTCAAACGGGTGGGTATCCAGTGATTCGACTTTGCCGGTCCGGTTCTTTTCAGCTGATCCCGTGACACTCTCTGCTTTCAGGATTCCGGCGTCCGCTCCGCAGAGACCCCAGGCATTCAGATCCCTGATCCTCAGCAGCCTGACGAGCCGCTTATTGACAGCGCCTGAAAGGGCCATGTCCACCATCGGCATCTCCGCCGGAGCCGTCTGTCTTAAGCCATCGACAAATCTGGGTTTGATGCCGTACTTGTCCTGAATTTCACTGATAGTGATACCGCCTCCATGAATCAGAAGTATCCGGTGACAGCGATCCTGAAGGGCACGGAGTTCATCGGCAAGGGCGGAAATGAGTTCGTTGTTCTCGGCGGATTTCCCGCCGATTTTAACGATGCTGAGGGGAATACGAGCCATCAGACCTCTCCCCTCAGTGGTAGACCTGTTTCCTGTGGAAATCCGAATCGGATATTGAAATCCTGAACCGCCTGGCCCGAGGCCCCTTTCAGGAGGTTGTCAATGGAACTGAACAGGTAGAGCATGGAGACACCGCCCACCGGTCCTTCCACAGTCCAACCGATGTCACAACGGTTTGAACCGATGACATTCCGGGTCGCAGGAATGGAATCCCCGCAGAGGTTGATGAACGGCTGACCGGCATAGGCCGTCGCCAGGGCTGACTGTACAATTTCGGCGATTTCGCCGAGGTCACCTTCAACTGGAATACTGATTGTAGATGCCATACCCCGTCGCATCGGCACCAGATGAGGTGTGAAAAATAGAGGTGTATTGCCACCCGCGGCTTTGAGTTCCTGTGTCATCTCCGAATGGTGGCGGTGTTGCAGACCGGGCTTGTATGCCACGGAATTTTCGGAGCGTTCGACAAAAAGAGATGATTCTTTTACCGACCTGCCGGCACCTGATATGCCACTGAGAGCATTCACCGTCACGGGTGATCGGATCAGCCCGGCTTCGGCTATCGGTATCAGCGGCAGAAGACTGCAGGTGGGGTAGCAGCCTGGAACGGCAATCAGATCCGATTTTCGAATCTCATCGGCATAAATCTCGGAGAGTCCATAAACGGCTGCGGATCGTAATGAAGGAAAGGGTACAGCGGATCCATATGCCTTTTCATGGGCTTCACCGCTGCGGAGACGAAAGTCGGCGGACAGGTCGAATATTATGGATTGCCCGAAAAAGGGTTCGCAGAAATCCGCCGATGCCCCATGGGGCAGGGCCGAAAAGACCGCGTCAGGTTGTTCCATCAATGCTTCATCCCGGTTCAGAAAAATCCGACCCCGGGGAAGCTTCCCATGGAAATCCGGTCCCAGGCCGCCGTCTCTCTCATCGA
>DAOVYP010000277.1 GCA_030635565.1 Spirochaeta sp.
ACACGTCTTTACGGAAGATCCGTGAGGGCGCTCCTTGATGACGGCGCTTCAATAAGGGGTATGGCTCATATTACCGGCGGCGGGTTGCCTGAAAACCTGCCCCGGGCAATCATGCGCCGGGATCTGGAAGTTCAATTGGATGGCTCCGCCTGGCCTGAACCGGATATTTTTGAACTCATACGCTCATTCGGCGTTCCTGAAAATGAAATGAGAGGCACATTCAATATGGGTATCGGATTCGCCCTGGTTGTTCCGGAATCGGAAGCCGGCGAAATTCTGACCTCTCTGACAGATTCCGGTGAGAAAGCATGGAAAATAGGCTTACTTCGTTCCGGGGAACGCGGCGTATGCTACGACTAGCCATCCTTGCCTCAGGTACCGGTTCGAATCTTCAATCCATACTGAATGCCGCCGATAGAGGAATCCTGATTGGTGTTGAGCCGGTACTGGTGGTTGTCGATCGTTCATGCGGAGCTCTGGAGCTGGCCTCCGCGGCAGGGATTGAGACCGTCCTGCTTGACAGAAAGCTTCCCGGGATCGGATTGTCGGCTGAGCTGGCCCGTCTGCTTGACCATCGAAACATTGAAATGGTGGCTCTGGCCGGATGGCTGAGCATTCTTGACGGCGAAATCACCGAACGATGGGCCGGGAGGATGATTAATATTCATCCATCATTGCTTCCACTTCACGGCGGGCCCGGCATGTACGGCCGCCGTGTTCATAGAGCGGTACTGGATGCCGGTGACAGGGAGAGCGGGTGTTCGGTTCACCTTGTAACTCAAGGGGTGGACGAAGGTAAAGTTCTCGGGCAGACACGGGTTCCTGTAATTGAAGGGGATACTCCGGAAAGCCTGGCCGGGAGGATTCTGATTGAGGAACATAAACTCTACCCGCAAGTAATTGACGGGCTTGCGGAATCTCTGAGTTGCAATTTAACGCCTCACAATGGATCTGAAATGTAATATTTTTTGTCGACTGACATATTATTGTTATTACTGCAGTATTATTGATCATGGCCGGAAATCGTCGAACACAAAAAATAATCTGCATTTTTCTTATTTTCACTGTACTTCCCACAGCTTCCTTATTCGCTGATCTTGGTGATTTCGGTGACGCGGTTAAAGATGATCAGGAGGAAGAAGCTGATGAGGGCAATGAGGAATCTGAAGATGCTGATGATTACGAACTATCTGATTCTGAATCGGAATTACTGGCAGCACTTTTCGACATCACAATCGGTCTGTGGATGATACACAACCTGAGTGCCTGGTATTCGCCATATCCTTACAGTGGTAATTCTTCTGGTACTTCGTTCATAGGTCATAATAACAAGCTTTTTGAAAACTTCGATGCTGCAAGGCCTGAACTGAAACAGTATCGGATGGCCTTCTACCTCTCCGGAGGGGGATTCTTCATCAATGCGGATTACGGGTATACGGCTTCATTCAGGATGACGAGCAAAATTCTGGCGGCATTCGGAACAGATCTTGAATACCGGTGGTGGGGCGACGAATCGGGAAACCTGCATTTTCTCAGGGCAGGAGGGCTTCTCCCCATTGTACAGACCGATATCTTCTCACTCGATCTGGCTATGGCCGGGGCTTTTTTCTTTGATCTTTTTACATTCTCCGGCTTCACCTTCGGTGCCGTGATGACGTCTTATCCCTTCCGCCCGTTATCCCTGGAGCTGCGTGGAGGAGGAATATTCTCGTCCAATGTCAATTTCGGAGAAATCGGTTTCAAAATCGGGATTCACGTGAACAGATTTGAGTTTTTCCTGGGCTATTACGGACTGCTGCATACGGATCAGAACATTCACACCTTTGACGCAGGAATCGGGGTGCATTTCTAATAAACAGACTTTTATTTCTCTTTCTTTCCCGCAGTGTAGTTTTGAGGGTATAATCCTCTCCATGCCGTCGTTGCCCGTAAATACAGAAACTGATTTCGCACCGGCAAAACGACTCGACACTTCCCGTATACAAAAACAATTCATGGAACTTGTGGATGAGGGACGTATCACCGAGGTATTGAATGCGGCACCTTACATCGCTCTGGTAACAAATTCCACACGCCAGATAATTTTCGGAAATTGTGAATTTCAAACCTTTCTCGGCTTGAATGCCGAGGATATCAGTGGTCTGCGTCCGGGTGAGTTGCTGGGATGCACAAATGCTTCCGATCATCCGGGAGGTTGCGGTACCGGGAAAAACTGCCGGTTCTGTGGTGTTGTTCATGTCATGCTGGAGTCCAGGGAGACCGAACAACGGGTTGTCCGGGAAGCTCGCATGTTCCTCAGACATAATGAGAAATTTGTTGCATACGATGTCAAGGTGACCGCCACACCTATGTATATCGGAAGCGAATTGTACCTTCTCGTTTTTTTCGACGACATCAGTTCAATGAAGAAACGGGAAAGGTTGGAGCGGACTTTTTTTCACGACATCATGAACAGCGCCGGAGGCGTGAAGAATCTGGCCCTGTATCTTGCAGAAACCGGTGGTAAAGGTGATGAAAATACCGCCCGGCTGCTGGTTGATCAAAGTTCACGCCTGATTGAGGAAATCCGGAGCCAGCAGCTGCTTATTGATGCCGAGTCCTTTATTCTTGCGGTTAATCCTGTTCTGATCGATCCCCTCGTTCTGTTTACCGAAGCCAGATCAGCCGCCGAATACCTGAAGGAAGCTGAAGGCCGGACCATCACCTCCCTGCCGGATACTCAGTTAAAAGGTATACTGACAGATCCCATCCTGGTGAAACGGGTATTGCTGAATATGTTGAAAAATGCGCTGGAGGCCACGGAAACCGGCAAGGAAATCCGATTCGTCATGACACATGAATCGGGGGATGTGATATTCAAGGTATGGAACTCGGCCGTCATGCCCGAAAATGTCAGGAGACAGATCTTTCAGCGATCCTTTTCTACCAAAGGTCCCGGCCGAGGGATCGGTACATACAGTATGCGTCTGATTACAGAGCAATATCTGGATGGATCCGTTTCATTTCTGTCTCAAGACGACATGGGTACAGAATTTATGGTTCGTTTACCGGGAGGAGAGGTCCAATAACTCCCGCAGGCCGGCCATCATTTTATTATCATCGGCAAATGTCTCTCTTTCGGCATAACGTCCGCTGACCCACTTACCACTTAACACCCCGGCTTCAGAATCCGCAGCAAGCCATGCGGGAGTATCGGCTCCGTCTTCAGGTGATGCGGATCCTCCGAAACCGAGATTGTTCGACAGCCTGGAGTTGACATCCCCGGGATGGCAGGCATTCACCGAGATGCCTGATTCCTTCCAGTCATCGGCCAGCATGACGCTCAGCATCCGGTCGGCCTGTTTGGACTGACGGTATGCGGAGTCGTTATCGTAGGTTCTTCGTTTAAATTCAGGATCAGACAAGTTCAGACCGCCTGCCCAGTAGCTGGCGACATTCACCAGCCGTGACGGGACGGAAGCGGAGAGAACATCGTGGAATGCGTTTGCCATACGCCAGTACCCGAGAACATTAACCCCCCACTGGGCCTCCACCCCTTCCTCCGTCTCCTCTCTTCGGCGGGGAGTGAGAGCCGCATTGTTCACCAGGGCATGTAGAGGACCGTCCCATTCCGCTCGCAATGCCCTGATTGCAGCTGCGGATCCCAGATCGGCAGTTTTCACGTGAATACCGGTATTTTTTGTTGTGGATCTCAGCTTCCGGGCAGCTTCTTCGCCTCTCACCGTATCCCGGACAATCAGCACCACTTCCCATCCGGAGCGCCGTGCAATATTCCCGGCGATGGCGTACCCGATAGCCCCGGTCGCGCCGGTAACGGCTGCAATCATTTTATTTAACGATCCTGTATGAGAAACCACTCATGATGCTGATCGGTATAATCATGGCTCTGCCGAAGATGATGTCAGCCCTCACAGTCAGGGGAATCGACATTGAGGGATGTAGGTTGAAGCGCCAGGTGCCTGCGGCATGGACACCGATCGCCGTTCCGTCATCGAATATATAGGCTCCCGCGCCCACCTGCAGCGCCACGTTGTCAAAACGGTACTCCGCGAGAGCGCTGATATTGAACGCCCCGGCATAACCGTAATAATAATAGGGGACGGGAGGAAC
>DAOVYP010000124.1 GCA_030635565.1 Spirochaeta sp.
AGTACCGGGGCCCTGTTCGGCGCTGCCGCTTCATCTGCCGTCGACCGGGACATGGCGATGCGGACCATGCATCTCATCGCGGAGCGGGGGGTGAACCACATCGATACTGCCGCCGGCTACGGCAAGGCTGAAGAACGGCTGGGTCCCTGGCTGAAAAATAACCGCGACTCGGTTTTCCTGGCCACAAAGACCGAAAAGCGGACTTATCAGGGTGCTCGCGATGAGCTCAGGCGCTCCCTGGAGTTGATGAATGTAAACTCCGTTGACCTCTGGCAGATGCACATTCTCGTCGACGAGGATCATTGGCAAACCGCCATGGGTCCCGGCGGCGCCCTGGAGGCTTTTATCGAAGCCCGGGACCAAGGTCTGGTGAAATGGCTGGGGGTTACCGGTCATGGTCTGAATGTCTGCAGCATGCACTTGCGAAGTCTGGAGCGTTTCGATTTCGACAGCGTCCTGTTGCCCTGGAACTGGGCCATGAGCCGGAACCCGGTATATACGACAGATTTTGCGAAGCTCCACAAACTCTGCATCGAACGAAACGTCGCTTTCCAGCTTATCAAGACTGCCTGTCACCGCCCCTGGAGGCAAGGGGAGGAGAAGACTCGAGCCACATGGTATAAAACCCTGGAACACCAGGACGATCTGGATGCCGCCCTGCACTTTGCCATGGGTGTCGAGGGTTCCTTTATCAACACCGCCGGGGATGTGAATCTGCTGCCCCGGGTACTCGATTCGATCGCCTCTTTTGACTCAGCGCCATCTGATGATGAAATGGCCCGCCGGGCCGAGGCCGGGAGCTGGGAGGCTTTGTTCGCCTTATCCTCCTGATCCGCATACCCTGCTGGTATACATCGGGTCTTTCCGCGATAATCCACCTCGATGAACCCCTTTCTTCCCATCAATAAGAACGATATTGAGATGCGCGGCTGGGACCGGCCGGATTTCGTCCTGGTAACCGGTGACGCCTATGTGGACCACCCCTCTTTCGGTGCCGCGGTGATCAGTCGGGTTCTGGAGGATCAAGGCTTCCGGGTCGGTGTCATCGCCCAGCCCGACTGGACGACTCCAGACAGCCTGAAGGTATTGGGTCGTCCCCGTCTGGGATTTCTGGTGACCTCGGGAAACCTCGATTCCATGGTGAATCACTTCACCGCCGCGAAGAAGAAACGGCGAAAAGATGTCTACACTCCCGGCGGCGCGGCGGGAAAACGACCGGACCGGGCGGTAACGGTTTATGCCAATCTGGTCCGTCAGGCCTACAAGAAAATGCCCGTTATCATCGGCGGCCTGGAGGCCTCGCTCCGCCGGATGGCCCATTACGATTACTGGAAGGACGCCCTTCGCCGTTCGGTACTGCTGGATTCCAAGGCCGATCTCCTGGTCTACGGGATGGGAGAGGCTGCAATAAAGGGGATTGCCGCGGCCCTGGATGCCGGGACAGCGGTTGGTGAAATCCATGATATTCGCGGGACGGTTTACGCCTGTCCCACACCGGAAATTCCCGAAGAGGCTCTGGTGCTGCCGGATCATGAGAAGCTGAAGTCTGAGCGGACCTCCTTCGCCGAGAGTTTCCGTCTCCAGTATGAGAACGCCGATCCCTTCACCGGCCGCCCATTGGCCGAACCCTACGGCAGCAGGGCGGTGGTGCAGAATCCCCCGGCGCCCCCGCTGCCCCGGGAGGAAATGGATGCGGTGTATGCCCTGCCTTACGCCCGGGGGCCGCATCCTTCCTATTCGGAAAAGATACCGGCCATGGAAGAGGTGCAGTTCAGCCTTGTGTCCAGCCGGGGTTGTTTCGGTGCCTGCGCCTTCTGCGCCCTGGCCTTCCACCAGGGGCGCATCGTTACATCCCGAAGTCATGAATCTCTGGTGAATGAAGCGAAACAGCTGATCGGGGAGAAAGACTTCAAGGGTTACATCCACGACGTCGGCGGGCCGACTGCCAATTTCCGGAGGCCGGCCTGCGCCAAGCAGGGAACCAAAGGCTCCTGTCCCGGTAAACGCTGCCTGACACCCGAACCCTGTCCGTCTCTCCAGTCCGATCATGGCGAATACATTGAAATCCTTCGTGAGCTGCGGGGGCTGGAGGGTGTGAAAAAGGTATTCATCCGTTCGGGAATCCGCTTCGATTACATGATGGCCGATACGAAGAACGATTTTCTCTCCGAGCTCTGTGAGCACCATATCAGCGGTCAGCTGAAAGTGGCCCCCGAGCACGTCTCTCCGGAGGTGCTCAAAGTGATGGGGAAACCTTCCAGACAGGTTTATGACCGTTTCGTCCGCCGTTATACGGAGGTCAACAGGAAATTGGGCAAGAAACAGTACCTGGTGCCCTATTTTATTTCCGGGCATCCCGGCTCCCGGCTGAAGGATGCGGTAATGATGGCCGAATACCTCCGTGATACCCGGTTCATCCCCGAGCAGGTGCAGGATTTCTATCCAACCCCCGGCACCCTGGCCACGGCGATGTGGTACACCGGTATCGATCCCATGACCGGAAGGAAGGTTCATATCCCGTCGGATTACGAGGAGAAAGCCATGCAGCGGGCCCTGCTGCAGTACAACAGACCTGAGAACCGGGATCTGGTGCGCCGGGCGCTCATCAGGGCCGGGCGGCAGGATCTGATCGGGAACGGTCCGAAAGCGCTGATTCCCAACGGCGGCCGGCCGAATGTAAAGAAAAGGAGAAAGTGACCATGATGCGAAAATTCAACACCGGGAGTGGGACGAATTATTCGAGCTGACGCCGGTTCGCTGAAGCTGGGATGTGTTACAGGCATGAAAATTTATTCCGCGGTTCCCTTCATTTTATTCCTCGCATCCTGCTCGCCTTCAACCCTGTATTGGCCTTCTGAAGGAACAGGTTTTATCCCGGACTATTCGTCACTGCCCCGGGGAATTCGCCCGATGGAGGGTGATGCCACAGATGTCCCGGCTGATCTGGTGATTTCCACGACGACAGTTCTGTCCGTTGATGCGCCGGAGTTGGCTATCGGCAGGGAGTTCCTGGTTCCGACGGCTGATTGGCGGGATCTTCGGGAGTCTGTGTCTTTGGCCGATATCGGCGATGATGATCCGGTGCTCGTCCGGCTGACGGATCTGGCCCTGCCGGAAAAAATGCTGGCCGTCGACGGAAAATATCCCGGTGATGACGGCTATCCCCTGGTGGAATGGACGATTCTCAGCGTCGATGGGCCGCCATTCTCCGGACTGGAGGCCTGGCTGACCGATGAGGCGGCCCGGGCCCTGGAAGCTGATCGTTCGCTCCGTCCCGATCCCCGAATGTTTCATCTGGCCGCTGTGGGAGACATCATGCCCGGTCGGGGCTTCGGAGAACTGCTGCTGGGACCGGACGGCGTTGACGATGCTCTGGGTGATGTCGCGTCATTGCTGGCTGCGCCGGACCTGCTCATCGGCAATCTGGAAACTGCCGTCACCGAGTCGGACGAAGCGGTGGAAAAGTCATACAATTTCAAGGTGTCGGAAGAGGTTCTGGATGCGGTGGTGGCTCTGGGATTCGACTTCTTGCACCTGGCCAATAATCACGGCTGGGATTACGGGGAGCGGGGTTTTCGGGATACCCTGGATGCCTTGAACCGGACCGGTGTCGGGTACAGCGGCGTCGGAACCGACATTGATAATGCGCGTTTTGCCTGGGAACGTAAGCTTCCCGGAGGCGGGTTAATCCGGGTACTCTCCCTGGGTGCCTACTATACCGAACGAAACGGTTTCGACGGATCCTCGGCCGCCGCTGCGGGGGAGGGGAAGCCCGGTGTCCTCTGGGATTCTCCGGTAAATGAAGAATTCATCCGTTCGATTCTGGTCCGGGACGATGCGTTCACCGTCGTCACCGTTCATGGGGGTTATGAGTGGGAAAATGAGCCGCGGAACGATGTGAAAGCCCTCTATCACCGGTACGTGGACTGGGGTGCCGATCTGGTGCTGGCCCATCATCCCCATGTCCTGCAGGGGATGGAGTTCTACGACGGGGGACTCATCGCCTATTCCCTGGGCAATTTCATCTTTCCCGGAATGACGGGCTGGTATACCGGCGAAGAGACCGGCATCCTGGATTTTCGCCTGTACGACGGGCGGATTGTCGGCATTGATTTTCATCCGGTGCGCATCGACAATATCAGGTTGCGCCGGGCCGAAGGTGAGGGAATAGACGATCGGTTCCGGGGGATGAGCACCGAGCTGGATTCATAAACTTATTTTATATTCACCATCCACTGTGAGAACCGTTCGATGAAATCCCTGAACGCCTCCAGATGCTCGGCGGGGAAACCGTAGTTTGTCCCGGCGTTCTCCAGGGTTGTGTAGAAGCAATCCCTCCACACCACCCGGGCCTCTTCGTCGATTTCGAATGGGAAATGACGTTTTCTCATCATGGGGTTGCCGTAAAGTTCGTTGTACATCGGAGGGCCGCCCAGGAGCTGGACGTAGAACGCGGCGCTGCGTTTGCCGGCCGCCTGCATATCCTCGGCGAACAGTCCCCGGATGGAAGACGCTTCGAGCTGGTGATAGAAGTCCGAGAGCATGCGGAAGATGCCTTCTTCTCCCATTGCCTCATAGATGGCGGGGCTCAGGGCGGGCATGTCGGAGGGATCCATTTGCGGGACGTGGATGGGTTTTGTTCGAGCCATAGTTTAATGGTAGGCCGGGTCGTGCCGATTCGCAACAGCAGGGTTCCCGTATAAAAAAAGGCCGTCCTATCACTCGGATATAACGGCCCTTTTGAATCTGAAATAACAACAGGATCACAGTGATCCCGTCAGGGTTGTTCAGCCCTTGAATGCTCCGGGTTTAATCTCGTCGCCGTACTTGCCTTTGGCATCGGTAATTTCGGAGATTGCCTTGTCCCAGGCATCATAGATGTGCCGGGGGATGTTGGCATCCATCTTGGCGAAGAAGGTCTTGGTGCGCTCCAGCTTCTCAATCCATTTGGTACAGCGGAATGTGAAGAGATATTCGTAGTCGGCCTCGGAGAAGTCCTCATTAAGGAGTTCCTTGAAGAGCTTCTTCAGGTCGGTATACAAGGGGATGGTGCCTGTCGGGGTGGTCACACCTTCGAACTCACCGTGAACCCGGCCATCGGCCCAGTGCAGCCAGACTTTCTTGGCCAGCTTGCTGGTCATAAACTTGCCTTTGGAGTTGAGCATGAAGTAGTTGGTGCTGAACACCTTGGGCTCTTTTTTCATGCCGTCTACGAAGGTGAGGTTGTTGTCGGTGTACTCGCCCAGGGGATAGGAAACAAAGTCCATGTTGGCCATGGGACTGGCGGTTCGGACGCCCTCGGCGCCCAGGGTGGCCGCTGTGGTTTCGGATTCCAGTGTGGCGGCTTTCAGGAGAATACCGCTGGCATAGGAGGGAGATTCCTCAACTGGAACACATGTGTCACTGTCCCGGCCGCCGTAGAGCAGACCGTCAATCTTCACGCCCTGTTTGGCCTCGAAACCGGCTCTGTCAAAGTTAGACAGGTAGTCCAGGCGCATGGTGTAACGGCTGTTGGGATGAGCAATACCCACTTCCTTGCCTTTGGCGTCTTTGTCGCCTTTTTTCCAGGTACCATGGTGATTCCGGCCTGAATCGGGTGTGTCTTCCCCCATATTGATCCAATACGGATTCTTGTCCGGACCTTCCAGTACGTTGGAGAAGATAAGTTCCTGAGGTTTCCTGAGGTTCTCGAAAATGACCGGATCATCATCGGCATTGACATCCTTGATGATGCCGAAGATTCCCTGTTCCACGTTAACCGCGCGGAACTCGCCGTTGATGTTCCGGAAGTAGGCAATATCATCACCGACGACTTCTTCACCGGGAACCATGGCGGTGGAAGTCTTGCCGCAGGCGGAGGGATAGGCACCGGCGAAATAAGTTTTACGCTTGGAGGAGGGTTCGATGACGGCCATGACAAACATGTGCTCACAGAGCCAGCCTTCATTGCCGGACTTGTTGATGGCCAGACGCATGGAGTGCTTCTTCAGACCCACCGAATTTCCGGCGTACTGGTCGTTCATCGAGTAGACGATATTGTTCTGGGTATCCATGTAGATTCGGCGCTTATCCAGGTTCACGGTACAGCCGCGTTCATCCTGCTCACCGGCGGAATGGATGAAGCGGAAGAAATCATCCTTTTCCCCTTCCTTCATATTCAGGAAGTGGCTGTAGGCCGGGCGGTAGAGGATGGCTTCGGAGTGGGCGACGTACCAGGAGTCGGTGAACTGGACACAGGGAATGGTGAAAGGGCTGTCTGTGGGGCCTTCGGCGAAAAACTTGACTATGGCGTCCTTGCCTTTCATGACGCCCTTGGCGATTCCCATCACTTCGGCGTATCCCTCATCGTATGGGAGGGAGTTGAGAGATTTCATCCGTTCGAGATTCTCAGGTGCAACAATGTATCTGGTGTTGACCTTGTCACGGGCTTGATCACCATAGCCGTCCCAGTGGATTGTTCGGCCGTCGAGGGTGAGTTTGTGTTCTTCTCCCTTGGCCAGGGCCTGGTCTCGAACATACTGCTCATCCGCTGCGCTGTCATCGGCCACATAGATGGAAGCAGGTTCGCAATGTTCGGCAAATTCGCCGACGAAATCGTAAACCTTCCGGTTCTTGAGTGCCGTGAGCCGCTGATAGCTCTGATCGGACATTTTACCCTTGAGCAGGGCTTCGTACTTGGGGTTCATGGTATCTCCTGGCAGCCGTGGACCTCGGCGTAACGATCCTGTTTGGTGGCTGTTGTCAAGTTTTGGGAGTTTCACGCCGAATTTGTCAGCATTGTACGAAGATTAATGCGGTTCTTTCTACCCCTCGGGAATGAAACGATAAAGAAAGATCGAATTATAATATTTTCTTGACGGGGCCGG
>DAOVYP010000229.1 GCA_030635565.1 Spirochaeta sp.
GACGACCGAAGAGTCTCTTGAGGAAACGGGACACTCCACCTCCTTCCCGGTATTCTACCTTTTCCAGCCGCCCGACAATGTGCTGCACGCAATGGGATGCACGTCCGCGAGGATCACTGATTATGAAAGGCTGCTGTTTTCGCACCGCTGCCGGTACCGCAGGATCATCATAAACAAAACCCAGGTAATCAACTTTGACGTTGAGGAACTGACCGGTGATATTGATGACACGCTGGGCCACTTTCTTGGCTTCGGTAACACTTGATACTCTGTTCACCACGAGCTTCAGACCAAGATCCAAATCATCTATCTCAGTGGAGATTATCTTGATAATTCCATAGGCATCGGTAATGGCCGTCGGCTCGGGTGTCGTAACGATTACCGCATCATCAGCGGCTTCGATAAAAGCCAGGACATTGGAACTCACCCCGGCACTTGTATCAATGATGATGATATCCGCATCCGCCAGAGCGGTGAGTTCGCTGACGAAACTTCGTCTTTCTTCTTCCGACAGATTCGCTATCCGACTGAATCCCGAAGCTCCTGCGACAATCTGTATTCCGTACGGTGTGTCGAGAATGATGTCTTTCATCATTTTCTGTTTACGGATGACATGATAAAGATTGAACTTCGGTATGACGCCCATCACGACATTGACATTCGCAAGTCCGAGGTCGGCATCAAGAACCACGACTTTCATCCCGAGGCGTCCATAGGCGATGGCCATATTGATGGAAATATTTGTCTTGCCGACTCCACCCTTCCCACTGGCAACGGCAATGATTCGAGTTTTATTCTCATTCGGGGAAGCAGACTGTTCACCCTGAGCTTTGACTATTTCTCTCAGTTTCTCTGCCTGATCGCCCATTATCATCTCCAGGCCGCAGTAAGGTCTGCGGCGGGATATTGCTCATCAAATACGGACTGGTCGAACTGCAGTCCCTTCAATCTCGATAATAACCGGATGGGTGAGGCAACGGCTATGTCCACGGGAACGCTTTGCCCGTCGGTGAGGTAGCTCAAAGGAACCCCGGTTGATGATATGGCACTTAACAGATTGCCCACCCGGGTAGTCTCATCCAGTTTGGTGAGTATCACAGAAAGATAATTGAATGACTCGAACCGACTCATGATTTCCTTGAGATCGACGGTTTTTGTCGTCGCACTCAGGGCGAGATGAACCTCTGCATTTTCACCGCAGGCGGAAAGCAGCTTCCTCATTCCCTCAATTTTATTCTTATCTCTGGGGCTGTTCCCGATGGTATCCACGAGGATGAGATCGGCCTCCGAAGCCAGGGCAACCTGTTTGCGGAGGTCGTCATAATCGTCAACGGCCTTGACGGGGATGCCCATAATTTCTCCATAGGTTTCCACCTGGGCCCGGGCTCCGATCCGAAAACTGTCCACCGTGATGATTCGAACATCCGACCCGCTGGCCGACAGGCCGTGAACCGCCGCAAGTTTGGCGATGGTGGTTGTTTTTCCGACTCCCGTCGGTCCGACCAGGATGAAGATTCGCGGGCCGTCGGGTATTTCCTGCTGAAAATAGGTCACACTGTCGGCTATGAGTTTCGCCGCCGCATGGTGAACGACATCCCGGCCATCAAGATCAGCAGCACTGTGATTCCGTCTCAGGGAATCAAGTATCCCTTTGATATAATCCCGGTCAAAATCATTTTCTTTCATGATATCCGACAATTCAGCCAGGACCGGGAAAGGTTCAGGCGGCGGTGTTGATGCGCTGATTGCGAGCTGACCTTTCAGTTCACGGAGTTCCTGAAGAACCTCAACGAATTGATCTCCCTGAGTGTCGGGAGTATCGCTTTTTATCGGAGGCAGCGGATTCTTGCCGACTGAAGCCAATATGGCGGCGCGGGTCTCGTTGTCACGATTTTTCTGCATGGCTTTTGTTTCATCGCCTGTGCGTAAATACCCTCTGTATTCATATTGCACTTTACCGAAGAGACCCGGAATACCGGAGGCCGGTATGGTCTTCTGAATCTGAATATTGGCTCTGTCGCCGTACTTGCTGTGAATGCGTTCGATGACTTCAATATGACTGTTACCCCGTTCACTGAAATAGCGCGGCATCAAGCTTCTCCTATGTGGATTTCTCCAAGAGATTCAATCTGAATACCCTCGGCGATTTCCGGGACTGAAAGTATAACCAAATCAGGCATTTCCCTGACGGTTGTTGAACGGACAAGCGGCCTTGCCGATTCACTGCATAAAATCACCGGCCATGCTCCTGT
The DNA here is from genome assembly GCA_030635565.1 of Spirochaeta sp. Taxonomy (GTDB): domain Bacteria; phylum Spirochaetota; class Spirochaetia; order DSM-2461; family DSM-2461; genus UBA2779. Next base: position 2,253 of record DAOVYP010000229.1, read on the forward strand.
ATCACGTGCCGCCTTAACGGCGTTGGCCGCGGCATTAGTCCAGTTCCGCTGGAAATCGGGATCCAGAGCCGCAATATCACCGGTGGCCGTTTCCGTTCGGGAGTCAATTATCACCTTCTCCACTGCGGGATTTATTGTAAGCACATGCAGCGATCTGTTGTCATCCGCATACTGGAGACATATCTGCCTGCCAAGAGTCTGTCTTGTTTTCTCTATCAGATAGCCTGTATCTTTGGAAACCGAGGAGAAATCGCCGAGGGTTTCCAGGATCGCAACCAGATTTCTTATACTCACCTGTTCTTTCAGGAGCCCCTGGAGAATCTTCTGGATTTCTCCAAGTGAGTATGCTTTGGTGACTTCTTCAACTACCGCCGAATAGTCATTTTTGAGTGTATCAAGCATGGAGCGGATTTCCTGTCGGCCGAGAATTTCACCTGCGTGGTGCTTGAGGATCTCGGTCAGGTGAGTCGCGATGATGGACGGACCGTCAACTACCGTATATCCGGCACGTTCGGCTTTTTCGCGCACACTCTCGGTTATCCATGTGGCCGGCAGCCCGAAAGTGGGATCTGCAGTAGGCTCTCCCTCCAGTTTTTCCCGCTCACCCCCGGGGTTGATGGCCATGTAATGTCCCATTCGAATCACTCCACGGCCGACTTCCGTACCTCGCAATTTGAATGCGTATTCCGATGGCTCCAGACGCATATTGTCCATAATTCTGATCCGGGGTACAACCAACCCGAGATCCAGTGCCGCTTCCTTTCTGATTCTGGTAACCCGCTCGAGCAGTTCAGCCCCCTGATCCTTGTCCACCAGGGGTATGAGGCCGAAACCGAGTTCCAGCGATATGGGATCAAGCGGTACAATCGGAGATATTTCCTGCGGCTCCGCCCCGGCCGCCTTTTCTTCGGATTCGGCTGCTCCGGCCTCGGCTGTCTGCCTGCGATTCAGCCTGAAAGCCAGAAATCCGGTAATTCCGGCCAGGGGCAGCATGAGGTACCAGGGAAATCCCGGAAGAATTCCCATCAACGCCATGAATGCGGCGGCAACGTAATAGATGCGTGACTGACGGGAAAACTGGGACCGTACATCATCACCGAAGCTTCCGTCGCTGATGGAACGTGTCACGATCAGGCCGGTTGCAACGGAAACAAGCAATATGGGTACTTGAGAAACCAGTCCGTCACCGATAGCGAGGGATACATAAGTAGACAGGGCCTGCTGCAGAGCTTCACCATGGATTGAGGTTCCCACGATGAGTCCGCCGATGATATTCACCAATGTGATGACGATGCTCACCTTAACTGTACCGCTGATGAATTTCGTGGCACCATCCATCGACCCGTAGAAATTCACTGAATCATCGAGATGCTTCTTGCGGCCGCGGGCTTCATCCTCGGATATGGCTCCCGAGCTGTACTCCGAATCGATGGCCATCTGTTTTGCGGGCAGTCCATCCAATGCAAATCGGGCGGCTACCTCCGATACACGGGTTGCGCCCTTGGTGATAACCATGAATTGGACGGCAACCAGGATGATGAAGATGATGAATCCGATTACCAGGCCCTCAGATCCCTCGGAACCGACGACGAAAGTAGCAAAGGCCCTCACGATCCTCCCGTCGAACGCCGCTCCCATGCCGAGAATGAGACGGGTCGAAGAGATATTCAAGGCCAATCCGAAAACCGTTGAAATCAGCAGGATTGTTGGAAAAAGTGAGAACTCCAGCGGATCTTTGTTATACAGAACCAGCAGGATGATGAGCAGGGACAGCATCAGGTTGATGGCCATCAGGAGGTCGAGAATCACCGTGGGGAGCGGTATAATGAGCATCATGACGATGAGCACCACACCGAGTGCGATGATGATATCGCCGCCCTGGCGACCGAAAACGCCCCGGAATGTGCTTATTGTTGCATCAGCCATATGCCAATCTCCTAAACGGCTCTGCCGTTGAGACGGTAAACTTCCGCCAGTACGACGGAAACAATATCCCAGTATTCTTCAGGAACTTCATCCCCGAGTTCCACGTTATCGTAGAGAGCCCTGGCCAGGGGCCGGTTTTCAATCATGGGAACATCCGCCCCCCTGGCGATTTCCCTGATTCTCAGGGCCAGATTATCCTGCCCTTTGGCCGTAACAGTCGGGGCAATCATTGTCTGGTTGTCCCACTTGAGTGCAACGGCGAAATGCGTGGGGTTGGTAATCACGACATCGGCCTCGGGAACCTGACGGGCCATGGATGCAGCCAGCACTTCCTGCATTCGCTGACGCAGACGGCTCTTGATAAGAGGATCTCCTTCCGTTTCCTTGAATTCTTCCTTGATTTCATGTTTGGACATTTTCAGCGATTCCCGGTGCTGCCGGCGCTGAAAGAAGTAATCCGGTATGGCGAAAGCCAGCAGCAGTACGACCGTTTCCAGC
>DAOVYP010000529.1 GCA_030635565.1 Spirochaeta sp.
AAATGCCACCGATGAGGAAGAGCAGGAAAATGGAACCTACACCGAAACTGTAGGCGGCCTGCTCGTTTGCGATACCCAGAAGAAAGGCCAGACGGGGGAGTGCGCCCATGAGGAACGGCCCGATGATGGCGGCGAATTTGCCCATGGTATTGTAGAATCCGAAAAATTCTCCCGAAGAGTTGCTATCGGGGATAATCGAGGCAAAATAGGATCGGCTGAGAGCCTGGATGCCTCCCTGACTGGTGGCCACAAGGAATGCCACGGCGATGAAGATGGGCATGACGGCTCCCAGGGGCACAAGGGGCATCACCGTACCCAGAACTGTTATTATGGTGTACACACCGATACCGACAAAGAGCAGGGAACGGGCGCCGAATCGTCCCGCAAGTCTCCCGTACAGCAGGGCGAAGGGGAATGCCAGGATTTGAATCCCGACTATTGCGGCCAGGAGCACCATCATCCCGACACCGATGCTGGAGGCGAAATTTGTCGCCATCTTGATGATGGTGTTCACTCCGTCGATGTAGAAAAAGTATGCGATAAGGAAAATGAATACCTTCTTGTGTTCCCGAATTTCAAGGAATGTCCGTCCGAGGCGGCGGAAGCTTTCGGCGACCGGGGAGGGAACCGGATCGATACCGTTTTCCTGTTTGACGTTTTTCAGGAAGGGGAAGGTAAAAACAAACCACCACAGGGCCGTCAAGGCAAAACTGATCTTCACTCCAAGGGTCGGCAGGCCTCCTGAGAAATTCATACCGGAAAGAACTGCGATTATCCCGAGGCTGATGAGAAATGGAATGGTGCTTCCACCGATGTACCCATAGCCGAAACCCATGGAGGACACCATGTCCATCCTTCCCGGTGTCGTGATATCGGGCAGCGAGGCATCGTAAAAAATATTGGCTCCGGCGAATCCAATAAAGGTAAGGATGTAAAGAACCAGAGCGAAGACCCAGGCCTCGGCACCCACCAGAACCAGGGCCCCTGTGGCAATGACACCCAGCAGCCAGAAGGGCGTGAAGAGCATTTTCCTGAATCCCTTGAAATCGGAAAGAGTACCGAGGACAGCGGCCATCAGGGCTATGATGACGGCGTAACCCGTATTGGCTGTTCCAAGCCAGAATGATGTCTGGGTCTCCGACAACCCACCGCCCCGAGCCACCTGACCGAACCAAAGGGGAAATATGGCTGTGGAAATTACTGTGGAATGGACGGAATTGGCCCAGTCGTACATGACCCAGGATCGTTCAGATTTGGTCAGTTTTTTCATAGGAGAATCATAGCACGTATTGACTGCATTTCGGATTCGACTTGACCTGAAGGTTAAGGGGGGGTGAGAATGACCACACGAAGGAGTTGTGATGAAAGTACTTCTGGTTGAGGACGATCCCGATATTGCATCTTTCGTATCAAAAGGTCTCAGAGAGGCCGGGTACGGAGTTGATGTCGCCCTTGATGGTGATTTCGGGCTGGAACGCGCCATGTCCGGGCTCTATGAAATCATTGTTCTCGATCTCATGCTTCCAGGAAAAGACGGGCTGACCATTATTTCCGAGATGCGCCGGTCCGACATTCAGACACCCGTACTCATCCTCAGTGCCAGACGCAGTGTCGATGACAGGGTGAAAGGACTCAAGGCCGGAGGTGACGATTATCTGGTGAAACCCTTTGTCTTCGCCGAACTGCTGGTACGTGTGGAGGCCCTTATCAGACGGGGAGGCCGGGCTACGGCAGCTCAGGAAATGCATGTGGCGAATCTCACCCTGGACCCGCTGACAAGGCGTGTTTCCCGGGACGGTGATTCCATAGAACTGCAGCCCCGGGAGTACGCTCTTCTTGAGTTTCTGATACGCAACACCGGCACCGTAGTGACTAAAACACTCATCCTGGAGAAAGTCTGGGGTTATAATTTCTACCCTCAAACCAATGTTGTAGATGTTCTGGTTTCGAGGTTGAGCAGCAGGGTCCACAACGATTACCCGGTTAAGCTGATCCGTACCGTCCGCGGCGTGGGATATGTCCTGGCACATCCGCGTTAGACTCCTTTGGCGGATCAATGTCCGCCTGACTCTCATCGTCACCCTGG
>DAOVYP010000293.1 GCA_030635565.1 Spirochaeta sp.
ATGAGCCCAGGCCAGCACCTCCTCTTCTCCTTCATTGATGAGCCGGGCCAGCTTCTCCGACCATTTGCGGCTGTCGATGAAGGCAAGGGTTGAACGTTTTTCCTTGATATCCCGTCGCATTCTGATTGCAATATCCCGCCAGAATCCGTCGGAATCGGGACGTCCGGGGACAGGAGGCGCCGGGAGAGTTTCCAGACGGATTCGGATTTCTTTGGTTGATCGGGGGGTGATTATTCTGACCTCCCGGGGTACCGGGTGGTACGAACCCGGGTCTGCCGGGTTCGAGTCGGCGGGCGGCCGATAGCCTCCGAGAAAGGCGGCGGCCCGCTCAACCGGGCGGACGGTGGCGGTGAGTCCGATTCTCTGCACCTCACCGGCCAGATCTACCAGCCGTTCCAGGGCGCAAACCAGTAAGGTACCCCGCCGGGAAGAAGCGATGGCATGAATCTCATCCAGGATGCAGATTTCAACAGTGGAGAGGAGTGCTCTGCCTCCGTCGGAAAGGAGCAGGATGTTCAGACTTTCCGGAGTGGTGACCAGGAATTCAGGAGGCCTGTTAATCTGCCGTCGGCGTTCCGACGGTGTCGTATCACCGTTTCTGATACCGATGCGGATATCAGTGGTGCCGTGAGGGCCGTCAGCGCTTTCAAAGGCCGCCTTGAGTTCTCTGAGGGGTCCTGTCAGGTTTTCCCTGATGTCGGTCCCCAAGGCTTTCAGGGGGGAAACGTAGAGTACCCTGAGGGCGCCGGATGTCAATTTTCGGCTGTACAGTCTATCCAGTGCAACCAGAAAGGCGGCCAGGGTTTTACCGCTGCCGGTGGGAGCCACCGCCAGGACATGTTCCCCGGATGCCGCGGCCTTCCAGGTTTCCGATTGTACAGGGGTAGGCGATCCGAAACGTTTAATAAACCAGTCGGTGGTGACGGGACTCAGGGGAGCAGGCATGGTTACAGAATAATATCGTCAAGCCGCCGCCGCCAGGGATAATCAAACCCATCCTTCATTGTAAGCTGTTTCATACATGGCGATTATGTTCTCAACCGGTGAGATCGATTGAAGGTTGTGGCATGGTGCAAGGATATATCCGCCGCCTTTCCCCAGCAGGTTGATATTGTCCATGACTTCCTGTTCAACCTCTTCGACAGAGCCGAAAGGAAGAGTCGTCTGGTTATCGACACCGCCGTAAAAGATAATCTGCTCACCAAAATCTTTCTTCAAACCCTCACGTTCCATGCCGTCACAACGCCACTGTACCGGATTGAGAACATCCATACCGCATTCAATCAGGCCTGGAATCGCATCCCGCACCGCACCGTCACTGTGTGTTATGACATACACATTGTCCTGATACAGAAGATTCATCATTTTCTTCATCCCGGGGAAAAAAACTTTTCAATGTGTTCCAGCGAATACATCAGTGAAGTTTGAGATCCCAGATCCTCTGCAACCATATTGCAGGTCAGTTTTCCGGGAATTTTCTCCAGGGTCCGTTCAATTCGCGTATATTCATAGTCAAACAGATGTTCAAGTATGTATTCCACCAATTCGGGGTTTAAAATTAAATCCATGAACGCCTGCTCATCCCCTCTCAGGTATTTATAGATATAAAATGGTTCAGAGCTGGGACCTCTTGCCGGATAATCTTCTTTACCTTTAATTTTGTCGGGGATTGTTGTGTAGTCGAACCAGTCGGGATCCGGCCAGGTGTAATTTTCTTCGATTTCTTCGATTGATTCATACTGTGCCAGCGGGTGGTGGACACATTCCTCGTACTCTCCTTTCCCATATGGAATTCCGAGGAATCTGCATCCGAACCAGTCGGTTCCCGGTGCCAGTTCCGGCCCGATATAATCAGGTTCAATGGTAATCAATCGGTCAATTTTCAGCTTCAAATAGATGTCCCACATATCACCAATTCCCAGATGGGTTTTGATTTTTTCCTCAACTTCAACGGTTCCCCACCAGTCAAACGGCATCCTGTCCGGCTGTTTTCGGGATAAAACAGCCTCCCATCGTTCTTTTGGTGTCATTGTTTCTTTCTTCATCCGGGTTTAGCCAATGTGACGTTCCATCGCTTCCATCAAGGTCTTGACATTTTCCATCGGCACCCCCGGATAGAGTCCGTATATCATCATAAAACCTCCGGAGGGATCGCCGAGTTGGCTGATTTCATAGTCAATCAATTCCCGTATTTCAGCGGGACTGCCATTGACCGTGATTTTCTGCCTGTCGATGTCCAGGTCGATGCAGATTTTTCCTTTCAAATTATCGCGGATCCAATCGATGCCGTTTACCAGGTCCTGAAGGTTGAGTATTTGAAGATCGAGACTCATGAGGTCTTTCGCCAGGGTTTTCAGGTCGCCATCGGAATGCATGTGGACAATAACACCGGCATTTTTTGCCGGTTCCGTGATCCGTTTGTATGCAGGCAGTATGTATTCCCTGAACATGGAAGGAGAGAGTATGGGACCGATTTCCATGCCGAGATCTTCGGCATATCCGAGAAATTCAACGCCTGCTCGATTGATGTACCGTTCAACGAGACCCAGATTAAACTCGGTTATCATTTCGAGAAGCCGGGATATTCTGTCAGCGACTCTGGCTCAACAATCCATAATCAAACAGGGATTACTGGGGGACGTTTATTACGGTGAAGCGGATTATTTTCATGGTATTGGTCCCTGGTATGCGAATCAGAAGTGGGAATCACAGAAGAAAAACGGAGGGAGTTCTCTCTTGCGTGCCGGATGTCATGCCCTGGATACACTTCTTTATCTCATGGATGAGAAAGTAGAGGAAGTTTTCACCTACGGGAACACAAATCCCAATCCCATTTTCGAGAAATATGACTATGCACTCAATACGGTTTCTCTATTGAAGTTCAGGAACGGAGCTATCGGTAAGGTCGCGTCCTGTACAGACAGCATGCAGCCATATGTCTTCAATATTAATATTGTCGGCAGTGAAGGATCAGTAAAAAACGACCTCTTTCACAGTAAAAAGATAGAAGGTTTGAATGGATGGGCAAAGCTTGATGTGGAACTCATCGACAGCGGTGACGTTTCCAATCATCCCTATCTTGAGCAATTTACACACTTTGCCGAATGTATTGAAAAGGGTGTTGAACCGTCCAACAACATGGAAAGTGCATTTGAGACCCATAGGGTTATTTTCGCCGCGGATAAATCAGCTGAGCTTGGAAGGCCCGTCAAACTTGACGAATTTGAATTTTAATTGATTCGGGAACTCCGGAACGTTCGGTATTTTTACCAGCATATGAAATCCGACCGCTGCGTATTATGCCGCCGGACAGGTGAAATAGTGCTGCTCAGGTTGTAACGGCCGCCAAATATGTTCAGGGCTGCCAGTCGATAATCTGAAATAAACGAGCTCTTATTTATCGCGAGATACAGTTATTTACTATAAAATGCAATCAGTCCCCAACATTTCCCATGGAGGCCGTATGAATGATTCCTGGAAAATCTTCATCGATCTGGGTTTGATCGGCGTTGCTCTGATGACGGCGACATTATTGAGGGCTAAGGTCCGTTTCTTTCAGCGATTCCTCATTCCCAATGCCCTCACGGCAGGGTTCATCCTGATGCTGATTTACAATCTGCTGAGGAATCCGCTGAACCTCGAAACCATTCGCCTCGATAGTCTGGCATACCACCTGCTGAACCTGAGCTTTATCGCCATGGCTCTTCGCAAACCCCGATCGAAAGAATCAAGAAGTAAGAGGGGCGCCCTGCCTCTGGCTCTTGGAGTTCTCACTCATTACGGGATTCAGGCCTCAATCGGCCTGGGACTAACACTGGTACTGGCCGCTTCAATCGCCCCGCAGATTTTCCCGGGATTCGGTTTTCTGCTGCCCCTGGGGTTTTCTTCAGGTCCCGGCCAGGCCCTTTCAATCGGAAAAACCTGGGAAGCCTTCGGGAGTCAATTCGCAGGTGCCGGATCGGTAGGACTCACCTTCGGAGCCATCGGATTCCTCTGGGCCAGTTTCGGCGGAGTGGCTCTCATAAATATTGGAATACGCAAAGGCTGGATTACCTCTCCTCAT
>DAOVYP010000127.1 GCA_030635565.1 Spirochaeta sp.
CTCCGGCCGGGCATCGAGCCCCGATTCCGACTCCTGGTATACGGCCGAGCCCTGGCGCGGGATATTGCCCCGGGAGACGGCATTACCCTGGATGATCTGGAAAATACAGACTTTGAGCTTCATTGGGAATAAGGGATAAAGTGCATTCCCGTCGATGGATGTGCCAACTCCGCCCTTCCGCAAAATGAACCCGGGAATTTCGTACCAGAATGCTTTCACTTTGGTACCGGTTGGTACCAGTTTGCCAGCGTTCTGATTCATTTCAAGGCATGCTCTCTACGGAAAAATATGACATTTGTCACAAATTACCGAAAAAAAACACACATTGCATCGACAGTAAAGAAGGAATAATATTTCCATATGACCGATGGGTATGTTAAAAAAGCCTCTGCAGTCGATCCGTTAAAAAAGTACAGCTATGCCGACTATCTCACCTGGCCGGACGATGAGCGTTGGGAAATCATCGAAGGTGAGGCCTGGGACATGAGTCCGGCCCCGACAACCAGTCACCAGATTATCGTTGTGGAATTGGCGGCAATTCTGAGAGATCATCTTAAAGGAAAAAATGCCGAATCCTTGTATCTCACTTCGATGTCCGACTCCTCGATGAAGAATCCGATTCTGTTGTGCAGCCCGATCTATCGGTGATTTACGATCCCTCGAAACTGGATAAACAGGGTTGCAAAGGTGCACCGGAAATTGTCGTCGAAATACTCTCCCCATCCACGGCATTCAAGGATGAAACCCGCAAATTCAAGCTCTATGAAAAGCACAAGGTTCGGGAATACTGGATCATCTATCCTGAAACCTGTCACATCATGGTATACGCCCATACCGGCGGCGAATATGCCAAACCCGATTACTACCGGAAAAACGATATTCTCAAGAGTCAGGTACTGGAAGACCTCGAGATACCACTGGCGGAAGTGTTCTCGGAACTTGATTCACTGGAAGAAACTGCAGACCAGAATTAAACCGCCGATTGCAGCGCACGGCTGTCCAATTAACCCGATTCGGCTATAGTTCAGTCATGAATTTTCAATGCGGCGATAATGACCTCCGGTCCACCCTCGATTCCATGATTCTCTCGGCCTCCGGATGGCGGAAAGTCTTCGCCCCGGGCGGCGAGCACAGCCCGGCGCCCATACCCGCAGCCGCCGATCTGCTGCTGGCCGTCGGAATGGGCCAAACCTGGGGAACATGGCTGAAGAACCGACTCGGACGAGACAGTGTGGTGGTCCTGGCAGCCACCGACACCCGGCCCACCGGTCCGGTGCTGGCGGACATGCTGATCAGGGGTCTTAAATCCACCGGCTGCAAAGTTATCTACATCGGAGTAGCCGCCGCACCGGAAGCCATGGCCCGCTGCGGTACCGATGGGAGCATCGACGCATTCGCCTACATCTCCGCCAGTCACAATCCCCTGGGGCATAACGGGGTGAAGTTCGGTCTGGGCGGCGGTGTCATCGGCGGATCGGATGCCGAAGATCTTATCACCCGTTACCGCAGCCTGATCGGAGCAGACGGCGAAGCGGAGCGGCTGGCGGAAATTGCCTCCTCAGCTGATACCGTTCGCACACCGGATACCGAAGAGAAGCGCCACACCCTGGCCGCCTACAATAAATTCCTGTATCTCATCGCCGGAGGTCCCGGGGATGAAGGTTCCCGCCGGGAAACCCTTTCAGCCCTCCGGAAAGCCCTTGATGCCAAACCGGTAACCATCGTTGCCGACTTGAACGGCAGCGCCCGCTGTCTCTCGGTCGACCGCCCCTATCTTGAAAACCTGGGCGCCGCTCTGGTCACTTTCAACGACCGGGCCGGAGTGATTGCTCACGCCATACTGCCCGAGGGGGAATCCCTGGAACCCTGCCGTCAAGCTCTTGAGGAGGCTCATGCCGAAGATTCATCGGCTCTTATCGGCTACGTCCCGGACAATGACGGAGACCGGGGCAATCTGGTGATCTGGGACGAAACAATCAAGGGCGCCCGCATCCTGGAAGCCCAGGAGGTATTCGCCCTCTCCACCCTGGCCGAATTCGCCTCGGCGGCCTGGGCTGAAGCCGAAAGTCCGACAGGAGGTCAGCAAAAAACCGCCCTGGTGGTGAACGGTCCCACCAGCCATCGGGTCAGATTCATCGCCGAGGACTTCGGCGCCGAGGTGCATGAAGCGGAAGTCGGAGAAGCCAACGCGGTGAACCGGGCCGCCGAACTGCGTCGGGAGGGTTACCGGGTACGGCTGCTGGGAGAAGGATCCAATGGCGGTACAATCATCCACCCGGCTGAAGTCAGGGATCCGCTGAACACCGTAACGGCCCTGCTCAAGCTGCTGAGACTGCCTTCAGCCCCCGGCCGCCCGGCACCTTTTGAAGACTGGTGCCGTCGCATCGGCAAACCGGAACTCTACCGGGAAGATTTCGGTCCCGCCGAAGTCCTTGCCGCACTCCCTGCATATACCACCACCCCGGCTTCGACCGATCGCGCCATCATGAAAATCACCGCAGGGGATCACGGCGCTCTCAAAACCGAATGGGAGAAACTCTTTCTGGATCAATGGAACCGACACGCCGACTCCCTCAGGCAGGCCTATGGATTCGCCTCCTGGATCGAGGTCAACAACGAGGGAACATGCAGCCGGATCGGAACAGGTACAGACGCCAGAAGCGGTGCCCAAACCGGTGGTCTGAAAGTGGTGTTCCGCGACAAGACAGGCCGGGATGCCGGATTTATATGGATGCGGGGAAGCGGTACCGAACCGGTATTCCGGGTGATGGCTGAAATCAGGGGAAAACGTCCCGAAGCCGAGGCGGCGCTCATCAAATGGCACCGGGGAATGGTGGCTGAGGCCGATCGCCGGATATCCGGTGTTAATGAGGAGCCTGTTTCAATCCCATATCCCGCTAGAAACCCTTGTAAATGATACTGGCAACACCTGAAATCAAGATGCTGGTGATTATAAGAATTACGCTGAATTGCCGATTCATTCGTTCCTTAAGATGTTTGAATCGCTCCTTATCCGCGCCGGCCTGTTCAATGAAACGAGTATCTACAATTGCAAAACGCTCACGAGTCACTGCAATTTGCTCATCGAAGCGTTTATCCAATTGATCAAAATGGTCCCGTGTCATTGCAATTTGCTCTTTATAGCGCTTGTCCATTACTTCAAAACGCTTCTCGATCAGAGTGAAATGCTCGCGGTCCAGGGCTTTCTGCTCCTCGAATCGTTAATCCATCCGTTCAAATCGCTCCCGAGACAAAACTATTGACGCTTCCAGTGAGGTTTCGATCCGATTCAACTGTCCGGTAACTTCATTACCGTTCACTTCATGATCCTCCAGGAGCCATTGGTGAAAATGTAATCGAACAAAATCTCCAATCTTTTCATACTGGTCCTCAGTGAATTGCAAGGCGGCTTGACTCATAGCGATACTCCTTACCGCCTATGACGCCTCAGCCGACCCTTTCACTTAAGTATAAACCGGAGGGCAATGAAAAAAAAAGCGACCCGGCCTCTTCGATGCCCCTCTCAGCTCACCCCGACCGCATCCCGAAGCCGCCGAATCGTTCCGGCGGCCACCTTCCGCGCCCGAGCGGAACCGTCGGCGAGAATCGCGTCGATTTGTGAGGGATCGGCCATCAGGGAATTGTATTTCTCCCGCATCGGGCCGATTTCGGCATTGAGTTTCTCGAAAAGAGCCACCTTGGCATCTCCCCAACCCATACCCCCGGCACGGTAGCGCTCGGCCAGGACTTTCTGCTCGGCCACATCTGCGAAGAGTTTATAGAGTGCAAAGACATTGCATGTATCGGGGTTCTTGGGCTCATCGAGGCCCTGGCTGTTGGTGACAATCTTCATGATTGTCTTCCGCAGCTTCTTCTCGGGACTGAAGAGGGGGATGTGATTGCCATAACTCTTGGACATCTTGCGGCCGTCAAGCCCCGGCACGGTCATCAGTTGTTCATCCACCCGGGCTTTGGGAATCACCAGAAGATCTTTTTTGTAATTGTGATTCACCACTCCCGCGATGTCCTGAGCCATTTCAATATGCTGAACCTGGTCCTTGCCCACCGGAACGTAATCGGTATCGAAGAGCAGGATATCGGCAGCCATCAGTACCGGATAGGTGTAGATACCCATATTGATCTGATGATCGTCACTCTGTCCCTTCTCACGGTTGACGTCCACCGCGGCCTTATAGGCGTGGGCCCGGTTCATCAGACCCTTGGCGGTGAATGCCATCAGGATTGTGGTGAGCTCAAAGGTTTCCGGGACATCGGACTGCTTGTAGATCAGCACCTTTTCGGGGTCGAGACCGGCAGCCAGCCAGACGGCGGCGACCTCATGTATATAGGACCGCAGCGTCGCCGGGTCCCGGACCGAGTTCAATGAATGGTAATCGGCGATGAAGAACCGGGCTTCCGTGTTTTCTTCGTCTGCCATCTGCAAAGCCGGGCGGATAGCGCCGAGGTAATTGCCCAGATGGGGCATGCCGGTGGGTTTGATTCCCGTCAGAACGACCGTTTTGCTCATGGTTGGTGAGTATATCGACGAGAGCCGGATGGGTGAAGGGCGGCCGTTCCGTCCTCGTCCCGCCTCATGTTAAAATGTCCCCATGACCGCGAAAGAGATTCTGAATCTCAACGGTGATTTCGCCCGAAGTCCCCTTCTCGATACCCTCCACAGGCTCGACGCCTACTTCGGCTCCGAAAATATCCCCTACGCCGTTATTGGCGGCCTGGCTGTGGTCCGGAATGGCGCTCGACGCACCACAATTGATATCGATATTCTTATCAACCGAGAAGATTGGAAACACATCTCAGACAACATACCAAATTTTCTGGAAGTCAGTGGCGATTCTGCAAAAGACCGGACCAACCAAGTGGATATTGATATTCTTTTTCCCGGTGATGAATGGGAGATGGAGATAGAACTTCCAAATCCCCGGGATATCGGCGAGCGCGATGAAGATCTGGGCGGAGTATTCGCCGGTCTCGTTCCCCTGTTGATGATTAAATGCGCGGTATACCGGAAAAAACTCCGGGAGGACGGCATCGAAATCGCCGCAAAAGACCTCTACGATCTGACGGAACTGCTCAAGGCCCGGGGTTCCGAGCTGACCACTACGGATTACGATAAGATGCCGCAGGCGATTGCAGCGACTCTGAAGGATATCTATTCGAAAGTTAAAGGAAAGGGTAGACGACCAGGTTAGGATACAGAGCGGGCAAATTGACACTGTCAACGATCGGGTTAATTCAAAAGTTCCAGTGTTCTTACTTGATACAAATATTTCTATCGATTTTCTGTTGGCATCTCAAGCTCTCGCTAAAAATCTGATTATGGTCACGAACAATACAAAGGAGTTCAATCGAGTTCCCAAACTATCAATCAGCGACTGGTCAATATAAACGCCATGCCCATCTTCACAAAATCCACAAATTCACCACCTACGGTCTGGCAGTCACCTTCAGGGGGGGCTAAACTATCCTCATGGCACATATCTACGTGGTGGAAGACAATGAGTCGATCAGGGAAGCGGTCACCGGTTATCTGCAGCTCGCCGATCATGAGGTTTCAGGTTTTGGTGACCTCGCAGGCACCAAAGCGGGGCTGGAAGAACACAAGCCGGATCTGATTATCATGGACGTCATGCTTCCCGATGGCGACGGCTTCATCTTCGCCAAGGAGCTCCTGAGCAGGCAGTCCATTCCCATTATTTTCATGTCCGCCCGGGAGTCCGAATCCGACCGCATCACCGGCTTCGAAATCGGTGCCGACGACTACATCGTCAAGCCCTTCAGCCCCAAGGAACTGGTGCTCCGGGTGGCCGCCGTCCTGAAACGCGTCTCCGGGCCCGCAGTCCATGTCAGCAGCCATTCCTGGGTCCTGGATGGTCATAATCTGACCACCGATGAGGATTCCCACAAGGCCTCCCTGGACAGCGAAGCACTGAAACTCACCGCCGCCGAATGGAAAATCCTCCTCTACCTCTCGTCCAACAATGGAGCGGTGGTCACCCGGGAACAGATCCTGGACCGCTGCCTGGAATACTCCTTCGAGGGATACGACCGCACGGTGGATACTCATATCAAAAACCTCAGATCCAAACTCGGTCTGTCCAGCTGGATCGAAACCGTCCGGGGATACGGTTACCGTTTCGCCGGCGAAGTGACGTGAGGAGTCTCCGCTCCAGACTTCTTATCGTTATCCTCCTGGCCATCTTCTTCAACAGCGGCATCATGGTGGCGGCCGCCTTCTGGGGCAGCGGCCGGTCCCGTCAGGAATGGCGCAGCATGGTGACCGCCGAATCCATTCGCCGCCTGGCCATCGTCGTGGAATCCCTCTGGTCGGAACACGGAAAGCTCACACCCTCCAACAGCCGTGCGGCCATGAATCAGGTTACCCACTTCGCCGACGAGCTGGCCACCTTCGCCATTTACGACGCCGACAAGACTCCGGTCTATTACTGGCGCAACCAGGCCTTTACCGGCCTCTCACCGAATCACAACTTAAGTCCACAGTACGCCGTCCTTCATGAAGAAGAAATCATCGGCTGGGTGGCCTGTGTTCCATCGGACTTCTACTTCATCAGCGCCAACAGGAGCATCGTGGTGCGGATGACCCAGACCCTCATCGCGGGTATGATTATCAGCATCACCGCCGCCGTCGCTCTCTCCCACCGGATGAGCCTGACGGCCACCCGGGACGCCCGGGTGCTGGCCTCCCTGCTGGGCCGACTCTCCCGGGGCGACCGCAGCATACCCTTCCCGGAACAGCACACCACCGAATTCCAGACCATCGCCCGGGCCTCATCCCGGCTCC
>DAOVYP010000470.1 GCA_030635565.1 Spirochaeta sp.
GACTTCATCGGCAATAACCGTGAGATTCCCGGCATATTCGGGTGGCAGGGTTTTTCTCAGCAGGGCCTGCTGGGCTTTGAGAACCCCGAGGGGGTTCCTGATTTCGTGGGTGAGTGTACGGGCGGCCAGACCGAGCTGGACCAGCCTGTGTTGTTTTTCGAAACGACGGGCCGATACCTGCTGCATAATCAGCAAAGATATCGCCAACAGGGTAAGTCCCGCGGCTCCCGCAATCCTCAATACCTCCGGATTCCCGTTTTCCCGGATATCCCAATCGATAAGAACCAGTCGGCGCATACCGAAACCATGACCCCTGGAGCTGCCGGATTCACCGCCGAAGGACATGGTGCGGATTGATCTCAGGTGGTTGTTTATCGTTTCTTCAGATACGCCTTGAGCAGACAGAGCCGGTGATAAACGGTCTGGAGCGGTACCCCGGATTGCGATGGGGGTTCCTTCAGGTGTGTAAATCCCCCAGCCGCTTACCGAATCCGCCGGGTTGCTGATGGGGCGGCCTTCTATGACGTCTTCGGTGATGGACGTTGCGGCTTCCAGTGAACCCAGCCGGGCAATATCGAGATCCCGGAGGCGGCCTTCCCTGAGAAGGGCCGCCGAGAATACGAGGATGAGAATCACTATGAGGACGGCCGGTAATAGCGTCCGCCGTGTCCGAGGCTTCACACCTGTGCTGCTCATGAGAATTAAGGATATCCGGCTTATGCTCCGGAGTCGACCATGTCCTGGGCGAGGGCTTTTATCTCGGACACAGGCATGCCGGTGTCTTCCGCAAAATCTTTCATGCTCGCGGCCCTTGATCCCATGGGCTCACCGAATTTTTCCAGCCACATTTCCTCCGTGACGCCCCAGCCCTTCAGATCCCCGAAAGTGGTGAGTCCCCGGACCATGCGGTCGGGAATCTCATGATCGTCGGATTGAGCGGGTTGATCGGATTCAGCCGGAGCTGCTTCTCCCCCGGCCGCATTCGGAAGTGCTACGGCGGTCAGCCGGAGTTCAGCGGCCTGTGCCGCATCAATACGCTGGTAGGCTTCCAGGATTTCAACCGCCGCAGTCGGGAGAACCGATGTATCTTCCGCATCATGAGGAAGGCCGGTCCAGAGAGCCGTGAACAGCTTGACCGAGTCGGTACCGACTTCCATCCCACCTTCCATTTCTCCCCAGGTTTCTTCCACATTCTTGGCTTTCATCTGCTCGGGATCGCCTTCCGGCATACCGAAAGCGGCGGCCATCATTTCGGGCGGTATTCCGAAAGCCGCTTCGATATCGGTGAAACTGTAGGAGCCCCGGATATCCCCCGGATCTGATTCACCTTCGAATTCTCCCCGGCTGATTTTAATCGGGACCTTGCTGCCTTCGGTTCTCCAATAACCGGTGATTTTCGCGATACCGACCCCGACAACCAGGGACAGCACCGTTACGGAGGCGACCAGTGCGGCTTTATTTTTCATCTTTCATCTCCTTGTAGGGGATGATCTTGATTTCTACGGTGTCCGAAACAGGACAGACCGCATCGGAGGTACATATGAGACAGCTGATGCAGGTGCTGTCACGGATTGTCGATTGATTTGATACTGTAATCCCCATGGGGCATGCCAGGTCGCATTTACTGCAGGATATGCAGGTGGAAGCTTTTCTCCGGATCGGCATGATGCGGAAGAAGTTGGTGAGGCCCAGGAATGCTCCGTATGGACAGGCGTAACGGCAGAAGGGTCTCTCGACGATGAGGGAAAGGGCCAGGACCAGCCCCAGAACGATGAATCCGGTGACGGCGACTTCGCCTGTCCAGAAATGGAAGAGGGCATAGTAAGGATCGTAATCGCTGAAGACGAGCGTGCCGCTGACGGCAGTCATGACAATCACCCAGATGAAGACCGCATAACGCAGATATTTCAGGACGCCGTCCAGCTTTTTCGGTATTATCTTCCCGTAGCGTTTACCCAGGAGTTTTCGGCCCGCTTTGGCGACGAATTCCTGAACAGTTCCGAGGGGACAGATCCATCCGCAGAATGCCGGTCCCAGAAGAACGGCCGCTGCCAGAACCGCGATACCGAGAACCAGACTCGATTCGTGGATTTTCCGGACGAACCCGCCCTCGGTGATCAGTTTATAAATGGTGACAACACCGCCGAAGGGGCAAACGGCGTGAAGGGATGCTTCGGGTAGTAAGGGAAGGGGTTTGCCGTTTTCAGCAAGGGTGTGATTCACCGCGATCAGAGCGATCAGCACCAGGAATGCAATCTGAACCGGCCTGCGCCAGTGTTCGGTTTTCATCGATTCTCTCCTATTTGTTCATTATATATAAAAGTGGCCCGGTAATAGCGATTCAGCTGTATCGAAATGATCGAAACAGCCGAACCGCTTTCATCTATTGCTGCAAAGCACTATCAGGCTTCAGGATCGTTCCACCTGCTGTTCTGCCGGGTGCCTTGTCCATCCCGGGAGTCATCGTTCCGGCCGGAA
>DAOVYP010000276.1 GCA_030635565.1 Spirochaeta sp.
AACGTCTGCGGGGAAACCTGTAAAAAATAAGGATCTCTGGCTTCAGCTCAATAATCTCAATGACAAACTGACTGTCCACTGGAAATGGGTTAAAGGTCATGCCGGGGATGAATGGAATGAACGTTGTGATGAACTTGTAGCCAGGGAGCGCTCCCTTTTTATTTAATTTTCAAGCAGAACAGTGATAGGCGTCGTCATGTAGTGCGGGGCCTTCATGAAAATATTCGCATATGCCGCTTCCGGGTTTGCGGGGCATCTGGTATCCGTTGAGGTAGACATACGACGGGGAATCCCCGGTCTTGATATCGTCGGCCTGCCCGATAATGCTGTCAGAGAATCCAGGGACCGTGTCCGAATTGCTCTGAAGCGCAGTGGATTTGCATTTCCAGCCGACCGCATACTCGTAAATCTTTCACCGGCAGGATTGAAAAAGGAGGGGGCATCCTACGATCTTCCCATCGCCGTCGGGATACTGTCGGCAACAGGTCAGATAACGAATCCATTAATACCTTCGATTCTCTGTGCCGGTGAACTCCTGCTTGACGGAACGGTCTGTTCGGTCAGCGGGATACTGCCTGCTGCCGCCGCGGCAGTCGCCGGTGGGGTTGAACGACTTATCGTACCTGAATCCAACCTGGGTGAAGCGAAAACTCTGCCCGGGGGAATCTCGGCCGGTATCAATCATCTTCGAGATCTACCGGGGATTCTGGACGGCAAATGGCTGCGATCGAAACCTGAAGAGGGCAGGGCAAATAATGCAATTGTCGGTTCAGTTCAGGATCTCTCCGATCTGAAAGGACAGCCGGTTCTTCGGAGGGCGTTGGAAACAGCCGCTGCAGGACGTCATCACATTCTCCTTTTTGGTCCTCCCGGAAGCGGTAAAACCATGGCAGCCAGGGCTCTGGCGGGAATTCTGCCTGATCTCATCAGTGAGAAATCCCTTGAAGTCTCCAGAATATGGTCCCAGGCTGGAAAATTGGGCGTTGAATCTGGATTGATGATACGTCCTCCGTTCCGTGAACCTCATCATTCGGCTTCCGCTGAGGGACTGGTTGGAGGCGGATACGGTACTCGTCCCGGAGAAGTTTCCCTGGCTCATGGTGGCGTGCTTTTCCTTGACGAGGCGCCGGAATTCGGCCCGAGGGTCCTCCAGTCCCTGCGGGAGCCTCTTGAATCAGGAAGGGTGGACATGGCACGTGCCGGAAGAACATGGTGGTATCCGGCGGATTTTCAACTGCAAATGGCCATGAATCCATGCCCTTGTGGAAATCTGGGTCGGGAAGAAGCCTCGTGCCTCTGCACACCGCCGGAAATCAGTCGTTACTGGCGGCGGCTGGGCGGTGCATTGCTGGACCGGATAGATATCAGGGTTCCTGTCCCCACAATCGGTCCGGAGGAGCTTCTTGAAAAGCCTGGAGAAGATTCAAATACCGTCAGGAAACGGGTTGAAGAAGCCCGGGACAGGCAGTATCAACGCTATTCCGGGAGTATCTGGAATTGCAATTCCGAGATTCCACCGGGGGAAATAGACCGTTATGTCCATCTGGATGTGGCTTCGTCGATATATTTTAAAGAAGCGGTACGGAAGCTGGGATTGTCATCCAGAGCCGCCCACGGCGTGCTGAAGGTGGGGCGAACGTTAGCCGATCTTGAAAGCCGGGATAGTGTCATGGCAAAAGATATACTTGAGGCCTTGCAACATAGAAGGTTCGGCGACCGGGACCTGTTCTGGACGACTATTTAGACAGTGTGCTGTCCTGTAAATCCGTTCACGAAACTTACAATTGAAAACCGTGAACGGACTGCCCGGACTCGTAGCTGCAAGTATCCTCGTTCCAGCGGGACCCGCCATGGAGGCTTGTCTCCATGATTCCGGGCAACTCCATTATATTTGTATCGTATTACCAAGTCACTGAATTATCATAAGTCCGGGACGCCATACTCTTTGGGAATTTGTTCCGTACCGGTTTATACTTGCCAGGGTAATGAAAGAAGCGCGTGCTCCATATGACCCGTCAATCGAATTGAAAAACAGATATTTCCTGATGCGGCACGGTCGCTCCCTGGCCAATGATTCCGGCATCATCATGAGTAATCCCGCCGAAGGAATCCAGGGCTGGGGTTTGGCGGAGGGTGCTGAAGAGGGAATCCGGGAATCCGTTGGACGGTCGGATCTTCCGCTGGACACACTGATATATACATCGCCCTTTAAAAGGGCCGTTGAAACTGCCTTGATAGCTGCCGGTATAATCTCCTGTCCGAAGCCATACATTGACGAAGCCCTGATAGAGCGCTATTTCGGCTCTTTAGACAAGTCCGGGATTCAAAGCTACCGGGATGTCTGGTCGGAGGATGCGGAAAACAACCAAAACAATCTTCACGGAGTCGAAAGCCCTGCTGATGTTCTGAGCCGCTTATTGAATTTTTTATTCGAGAGGGAATCTGATTTATCAGGTCGAGCCATTCTTCTTGTATCTCACGGTGACCCGCTGAACATGCTGCTTACCCATTTCTCAGGTCATCCGGTCAGCAGGCACAGGGATACTGAATCAATAGGTATTGCGGAACTGCGGCCGCTTCTCCCTTGATACGCTTCCTCCTTCAGCCATCGAAAACTATACTGTGAGAATGAGATTACGGGACCGAAGAAACATTCTTTTCACACTGACAACTCTGCTGCTGTTCATGATCATCCTGCTGATGGGATTCGGCATCATCGATTTCCGCATAGGCCCCGGAAGTCAGGTGATGACGGAATCCTTATCAGCCGGCAATGATAATGAATCAGCCGATTTCATCTATCAGGGCGAAAATACCGACACCGTCATCAATCCGCCGGATGCCGATAACT
Organism: Spirochaeta sp.; assembly: GCA_030635565.1. Taxonomy (GTDB): domain Bacteria; phylum Spirochaetota; class Spirochaetia; order DSM-2461; family DSM-2461; genus UBA2779. Next base: position 2,852 of record DAOVYP010000276.1, read on the forward strand.
ACAGCGCGGGCGAATTGGAGAATATCAATGTCTATGACCGTTTCAATGAAGCGGTCGTCAACATCACCACCGAAGTCGTGGGATACAACTGGTTCCTGGAACCGGTGCCCAGGAAAGGTTCGTCCGGATCGGGTTCCGTGATCGACAGCCGGGGTTATATCCTGACGAACAACCATGTCGTGGAAAACGCCTACAAGGTAAACCTCACCCTGGCAGATGGATCCCACTTCGAGGGCGAGGTGATCGGCTCGGATCCGGAGAATGATCTTGCCGTAATAAAATTCGATCCCGACGGTCACAAGCTGGTGACAATTCCATTCGGAATATCGGATAACCTCAGGGTTGGACAGAAAGTCCTTGCCATCGGCAATCCTTTCGCATTCGAAAGAACCCTGACGACGGGTATTATTTCAGGCCTCGGCCGACCGCTGAGAAACGACAAAGGAATCGTCATCAGGGATCTGATCCAGACCGATGCATCAATCAATCCAGGCAATTCCGGAGGTCCTCTGCTCAATTCCCGTGGCGAGCTTATCGGGGTCAATACCATGATTTATTCACCTTCGGGTGGATCCGTGGGTATTGGATTCGCCGTTCCCGTGGATACAGCCAGACGTGTTGTACCGGATCTCATTCAATACGGTTTTGTCCAGCGTGGATGGATCGATATCGAGCCGGTACAGTTGTTCCCTTCCCTTGTACGATATGCCGGGCTGCCTGTTTCTCAGGGTGTCCTCATATCACAGGTGAAAAGCGGTGGAAATGCCGATGAAGCCGGTCTCCGCGGAGGGGACCATGACCAGGCCGTGCGCAGCGGCAGCAATGTCATTTACCTGGGCGGGGACATCATCATCGGAATCGACGGCGAGCCCATCGCTTCACTGGGCGATTTCTACGCAGCCCTGGAACGCAGCCGCCCTGAAGATGTAATTTCAGTGACAGTGGTCCGCGGGCGTCGGGAAATTACCATGGACGTCGTCCTCACAACCCGGACGGGAGGGGAAGATTGACCAGGAAGTTCAAGGTTTCGGCACCCTTTGAACCCGCCGGTGATCAACCGGCAGCCATCGAAGCACTGACCCGGGGACTGGATGATAAGCTCAAGTATCAGACATTGCTGGGAGTCACCGGTTCCGGGAAAACCTTCACCATGGCTAAAACTATCGAAAGAATGCAGATGCCGGTCCTGGTGGTCAGCCATAACAAAACTCTGGCAGCCCAGCTGTACCGGGAATTCAAGGACTTCTTTCCGGATAACGCCGTTGA
>DAOVYP010000140.1 GCA_030635565.1 Spirochaeta sp.
AGCCGGGATGTTTCTGCTGACTTCGTTCAAGGCCGAAGCGGCTATGACCGAACAACCCGTTGAGATAAGGACTGTCAGGACACGGATTCTTTTACCCGGCCCTCAAACCGTATTTATCGAATCCGAAGGATTTCTCAGAGCCGCGCGCCGGCTGGAAATTCACAGTTCTGTGGCCGGTCGTGTTTCAGGGACGCTCTCCGGCCTCAAGGGTGGGATTTCGGCGGAAGAGGGTGATGTGCTGGTTTCACTGGATGACCGCAAGGCCCGCCTGGCATTTGAAAGCGCCCGGACCGAGATGATCCGCAGCTCTTCAGGTTTTATGACGTCGGCCGGATTGAGTGATGCCGAACGTTCCGCCTGGAAGGGATTTTTGATTGAATTGGAGGGCGGGGATATCCGTCATTTACCTGAGCCGCCTCTTGCGGGGGAACGTCTGCGTTTGCTGGCCGCCACCATGGGAGTCGTCGGCGCATGGCATTCTCTGGAATACGCGGCGTTTGATCTGGCGGATCATCAGATACTTGCTCCGTTTTCCGGCACCCTCAGTGGAGAGGGGCTTTCGGAAGGCGCCTGGGTGTCGCCCGGAACCTCTCTTGCCGTACTGGTGGAAACCGGGCGGCTTGAGCTGCAGCTCTCCCTCCCCGTCGATGACATGATACATGTGACTGTCGGCGATCCTGTCGGAATCACCCGGGGGGAAGATACCCATACATTGAGGGGCGAAGTGGTCCGCATTGAACCTCTGCTTACCGCCGGATCCCAGACCGCTCGGGTTCATGTCGTCCTGGAGGCGTCGGCCGGGGAGGGCTGGCTGCCGGGAACTTTTGTCAATGCGTCGGTTGCGGGCAGGAGTATCGATTCGGCATACAGGATCCCAAGGGGAATCCTGGTGGGCGGCCGGCTGCCGGTATTCGCTGATGGTCGTCTTGTTCTCCGGCCGGTGACTGTACTGGCACATGACGGCTCGGACATCCTGCTGGCAGCGGATATGCCGTTGGGAACGGAACTGGTTGTGACGGTTCTACAGAGTCCTGTCGAGGGACTTCTGCTGCAGAGGGAGGAAGTCCGATGAATCGTGTCATCAGATATTTTGCTTCCCGCGGTATGGTGACAAACTGGTTCATCCTGCTCATCATGGCGACCGGTATCTTCGGTTTCACCCAACTGCGCCGCAGGGTCTGGCCCCAGATCGACTATGATTATGTCAATCTGAATATCTCATGGCCCGGTGCTTCGGCGACCGAAATCGAGGATGGGCTCACCATTCCCATTGAGGAGAAACTCAAGGGCCTTGAGGGAGTGGACCGTATGGTGTCCACCACCGGTGACGGTTATGTCCATGTCTGGATGGAAACCAGCCCCGATATCCCCGTCGACAGGACCATCGATCGGATACGCAACGCTGTCGATTCACTGCCTGACTACCCACCGGGAGCCCGTCCCCCCCGGGTGACTCAGGAGGAATCCTGGAACCGGGTTATGCTGCTCTTTATATACGGCCCTGAAAACCTGGATGTTCTTCAGGATATTTCCGATAAGTTCCGGAACGATCTTCTGGCCTCAGGTGAGGTGACCCAGATTAAATCCTGGGGTATGCCGGAGAAGGAAATCCGGGTGAATGTATCCCCATCACTGCTCAGGGAATATGGACTCACCACTGGTGATATCGAATCGGCCATACGATCCTCGGATCTGAATATCGCCGCGGGAACGGTGAATACCGGAACGGAGAACCTGCAGATCCGTTCCTATGGAAGACGTACGACTGTTGCGGCGATTGAAGAAATCCCGGTACACGCGGCCGGTTCCATTTCCCTGGGACAGATTTGCAAGGTGACTGAAGAATGGCCGTCGGAAGCCGTCTATACCCGGGCCAACGGTAAACCCGCGGTCGGTTTCGAGATCATGTACACCAATGCCGAAGATGTCCTTGTTATATCGAATACGGTGGATGAAATCATCGAAGAAGCCTCATTGGAATACGGAGATCTGGTCAGTTTCAAACCCTTCATCCGGGATTCCGAACAGATTGAGGAGCGTCTGGGAACCTTGAGTATCAGCGGACTGCTCGGCTTGCTCCTGGTCGTGCTTATTCTGGGTATCTTCCTGAATCTCAGGCTCTCTCTCTGGGTGGCCTTCGGGATTCCCTTTTCTTTTCTCGGACTTTTCTTCATCGAATGGCTTATGGGTATCACGATAAACGAGATGTCATTGTTCGGGATGATTATGGTACTGGGTATCCTGGTGGACGACGGCATTATCATAGGGGAGAATATATACGCACATTGGAAGGAGCAGGGCAAGACGCCCCTTCAGGCCGCTCTCGACGGAACCATGGAAGTTCTTGCACCTGTTGTGGTTTCCATCATTACCACCATGGTAGCCTTCGCCCCGTATTTCTTTATTTACGGTGAAATGGGGCAGTACACTTCCCAGATCGGTCTGGTCATTATCCTCTGTCTGGCGTTCTCGCTGATTGAAGCCGCCATTATCCTGCCGGTCCATCTGGCGCATTCCCGGGCCCTCGGAAACCAGAAAAATTCCGGCAGATTCGGGCATTGGCGCCGTGGTCTGGATCGTTTTCAGGAAGGTCTTATCCACAAAGTATATGCTCCTGTACTCAAGGCAGCCCTCTCTCACCGCGGCCTCTCCCTCGCCGTCATGGCAGCGGTTCTGCTCATCCTGGGCGGTGCTATGGCCGGAAATCACGTAAAGGCCATGTTCTTTCCCGAGGTTGAAATGCCCTATTCCTACGCCGAGATAGCTTTTCCGGCTGGAACTTCGGCAGCCGTGGTGGATGAGATACGGGACGACATCACGGAAACGGCCCTGGCACTTGGAGCCGAAGAACTCTGGGCCCTTCCGGACGAAGGTTATGAGAATGCCCTTATGGATGTTCTCTCCTGGGGAGACAGCCGCCGGGTCTGGGTGTATTTCATCATGATTCCCAACGAAGACCGTCCCTATTCCACATCCGATTTTTCAAGCGCTCTCAATGAACGAATCGGTGTGATTCCTGAGGCGGAAAGCTTCAAGCTGGGTGAGGAGAGTGCTTTCGGGGGATATCCGATTTCCATCCGCTTTGTCGGTGAAGACCGGGAATCGCTGGAGAAAGCGGCCGGTATGCTCAAGACGGAGCTCGCCCGGATTGACGGTGTCAAGGACATTTCAGACGACACTCCTCTCGGCGCCCGGGAGCTGGTATTCAGCCTGAATAACCGGGGGAAGGCCATTGGACTTTCAACAGGCTTCCTGGCCTCCCAGATTCGTGATGGCTGGTACGGAAAAGAGGTGACCCGGATTAACGATGGTCCCCGTCAGATTCCGGTGGTTCTGAGAATGGATGCCGATGAGAGACGCAGTCTCAATCAGCTCGATCGATATCCGGTTCGGACTCCCTCGGGAGAATGGGTCCTTACCGGTGATGTGATGGATTATGACATCGAAAGGGGCCTTCATCAGATTAAAAGGGAAAACGGATTCCGCGCCATACGCGTGAATGCCGGATTCGATGATGCGAAGAACGATCTGAACGTTGTGCTCTCGGAGATCAACAAAGAAATCATACCCCGTATCCTGAATGAAGTGCCGGGTGTTTCACTCTCAGCCGGCGGACAGGCCGAAGAGGTGGACCGCATGATGAAATCCATGCTCTTCGCCATGATCGGAGCACTGATCGTGATGTTTACCATCCTGATGACGGCCACCGGTTCGGTAGGGCAGGCATTCATTATCATAGCCCTCATTCCTCTGGGCTTCGTCGGTGCCGTTTTCGGTCATATGATTATGGGGCTGCCGGTGAGTTTCCTCTCCTTCCTCGGGGTATTGGCCCTGGCGGGAATCATCGTCAACGATTCCGTGGTGTTTATCTCAACCTATAACCGGCTTGTAAGAAAGGAAGGTATCCCATCTGCTCAGGCGGTTTTCCAAGCGGGACTCAGGCGCTTCAGGCCTATCCTCATGACCACTCTCACAACCTCCATCGGCCTGACGCCGCTGATTTTCCAGAAAAGCGTCGGAGGTCAATTCCTGGTACCCATCGCCGTTTCCATCGCCTTCGGCCTGCTCTTCGGAACCTTCCTCACCCTTATACTTTTGCCTTGCGTTCTCTCTCTCATGGCCGATTTCAATCATTGGTGGAAATCACGGTGGGAACAGCAGAAGGCCAGGCATCAACGGAATGCACTGGTATCCGAAGCCGCTATCGTCATGAATCAGGAGTAGTTATGGATTTTCAATTATTAACCATTGTTGAATGGCTGACTGACGGACCCGATCATTTTGATTCCCAATTGAGCGAGAGGAATGAAAGCATTTCATTCCCGAGCGAATGCAGGGAAAGCAAGGTTCATACCCCGCGGCTTGCCGCGGAAAAGAGTCGCCCCCGGCGACTCTGGGTCCAGGGCTCTGCCCTGGGGTATGATACCTTTCATTCTTAACATTCTCGAACATGGACGCTACCCGGTGAAATTGACTATGATGTGGCTCAATGCAGTACCCCGATTCAACCTCATACAGGCGTCGGCTTGAAAGAGATGCCTCCCTGCCTGATGGATTTCAGACAGCCGTAACATCCCTCGAGTTTATCCCGGCGGAGAAACCTGATGCCGGGAAACAGGCCATGAATCTCGCTTTGATCCGGCTCACCGGACCGACCCGGTCATTCGGCGGGGTTTTCACCCGCAATGCCTTTCCCGGTTGGCCTGTCGAGGTGGGCAGGACTCTCCTGGACTCGCCGGTGGTTCAGGGGCTGCTGGTGAACAACAAGGTAGCTAATGTCGGAGCAGAGGGGGGGCTGGAAGCTTCGGTACATCTCGCGGGACTCGCCTCCGATCTTTTCGGCGACACGGCGCCTTACATACCGTCTTCCACCGGTGTCATCGGCTGGTCTCTGCCCATGGAAGCCATGGAGACGGCACTCCCCGATCTGCATGAAAATCTGCAGTCGGAATCTCTACTGCCCTTTGCTGAAGCCATTATGACCACTGATGCCTGGCCGAAAATTCGTTCATGCCGCTGCGGTGAGGGTCGGATCATCGGAACCGCCAAGGGCGCGGGAATGGTGGAGCCGAACATGGCTACTATGCTGGCCTTTTTTCTTACGGATATCGAGGTTTCCCGGGAGGCCGTCCGGCGAATCCTCTCAGATGTTGTGGATGAGAGCTTCAATCGCATCAGTATCGATGGTGAAACCAGTACCAGTGATACGGTACTGTTGTTCTCTTCCGGACATCACCCTTATCCCGGAGATGATGAATTTCGCAGCTCATTGATGGATACTGCCGCCAGGCTGGCCGAAGACGTGGTGAGGAACGGTGAAGGTACAGCCCATGTGTTTCGTGTAACGGTCGCCGGGGTCCGGGACATGGTATCCGCCGTTTCCCTGGCCCGTTCGGTAGTCAATGCCCCACTGACGAAAACCGCCGTCCGGGGAAACGATCCGAATGTCGGCCGTATACTCCAGGCCCTTGGTGCGGCCTGCGGACGAATCGGAATGGAAATTCCGAGGGACCGTCTCACTCTTGATATCGGCGGTCGCCGGGTCTTTCAGGGCGGAACTTTCCACCTGGATGGTAGTGAAGAGCAGGCTTTGAGCACCTATTTCAGAGAAAAAGAGCTGCCTGTTCCGTCAGTCGGCTGGCCCCTCCATGAAGAGCGGGTGGATATTGAATTACATCTCGGTTCCGGTAATGCTTCGGCATCGGTCACCGGTTCCGACTTATCCGAAGAATATGTGAAAATCAATGCCGATTACCGGACATGAAGGATAGCAGAGTGGAAGCCGTAAACGAGAAAAGCATCAAAGAGGCCGGAGAACTGATCAACAAAGCCCGGAAGGAGATGGGAAAGCGCATCGTCGGTCAGGCCGACCTTGTCGACGGTCTCCTGATGGGCATTATCGCCGGCGGGCATGTCCTTGTCGAAGGCGTACCGGGTCTGGCCAAGACACTGGCGGTAAGAACCCTGGCCGATGTCACCTCGGCGATGTTCAAACGAATACAGTTCACTCCTGATCTACTGCCGGCCGACCTCACAGGTACCATGATTTACCGTCAACAGACCGGTGAATTCGTACCCCGTAAGGGTCCGGTCTTCTCCAATGTCGTCCTGGCGGACGAAATCAATCGAGCCCCCGCCAAGGTTCAGTCCGCTCTTCTTGAAGCCATGGCCGAGGGACAGGTCACCATCGGTGAGCAGACCTATCCGCTGCCTGAACCTTTTTTCGTCATGGCAACCCAGAATCCTATCGAGCAGGAAGGCACTTACCGTCTTCCCGAGGCCCAGCTCGACAGATTCCTTATCAAGGTGAAGGTTGACTA
>DAOVYP010000135.1 GCA_030635565.1 Spirochaeta sp.
GGCTTTAACCAGCTCGACAGCCCAATCATAGAACTGACCGAAGTATGAGGATGCATGTCGAGGTTCACCTTCCCATTCAAAGCCCATCCAGCGGATATCTTCCTCGATGGCCCGGACGAATTCCTCGTCTTCCTTCTCGGGGTTTGTATCGTCATAACGAAGCCGGCAAATGCCGCCGAATTCCTCAGCCACTGAAAAACTCAATGTAAATGCTTTGGCATGACCGATATGGAGGTAGCCGTTGGGTTCCGGCGGAAAACGTGTCACCACATGACGGACGCGACCGGAATCAAGATCGTCCTTGATAATCTGCCGGATGAAATCCAGCCCGCGGGTTTTAACTTCCCCGGTTCCGTTTGCGTCACTCATATCGAATCCTCTTCGGCATCCAAGATTTGGGAACCACTATAGGGAGGGGGCGCCCACGGGTCAACAAGCGGTCAGGAAACCCATTACTCAGGCGATATCAGAATCCCGGTCTGGGTGGCCTCCTACCCGAATGCCGACTGTCGGGATCGTGGATGAGTAAACCTGAAGTCTCAAAAATTTTGCGAAGCCATGTTTCGCCCTCTTCCCTTGAAGGAAACGGGCGGCTCTGAACCGGCAGCCATCGGGTGGCCGGTGGTCCCGGGGGATGCGGTTCGCCGGCGCCGGCATGAAAAACCCATAAACCCCGATTTTCATAAGATTGCCAGGTGATGTGGAATACGTTATCAAGATTAACGTAGACGCCTTCGTCGATTTCCAGAAACATCTTCAACCCTCCTGTTCAATCCCTTACATCTCATTATACTGAATAACCATGGCACGATGCGTGGTGAAATTCGGCGGATCAAATTTCAAGACCGCCGGCGACATGACGAAGATTCTCAAGGCGGTGCGGCTTTACGACGAACCCCCGGTTATCGTGGTTTCGGCCTTTTACGGAATTACCAACGAACTGATCGCCGTCATGGATTCGGCGGCTCAGGACGAGACGGAAATCCAGCGTATGACCGATAGGCTCAAAACCATGAAACGGGAATCCCTGGAAACTCACATCGATAATCCCATAGCTCGGGAAGCGGTATACGCACAGCTCCGGAGTCGTCTGGACGACCTCTCCCGGGTGCTCCTGGGAACACACTACATCGGCGAGATTCCGCCTTTCGTCCGGGACAGAATCCTGAGTTTCGGAGAACGTCTGAGTTCCCTGATCGTCGCCGCGGTGCTGGAATACCACGGCATTCCCGCAATCGAACGGCTGCCCGAAGATATCGGACTCATCACCGACGGTGAAGAAGGCAATGCCGCCGTGGATTTCACCGCTTCTGAAAAATCCGTCGCCGACGGCCTGCCTGCGGATAAGGTCTGCGTCATTCCCGGTTTCTACGGCATCAGTCCCGACGGACGCATCACCCTGCTCGGACGGGGAGGAAGCGATTATTCCGCGGCCTCGATAGCCCGCTGCATCACGGCAGAAGCTCTTGACGTCTGGAAAGACGTGGACGGATACCTGTCGGCCGATCCGAAAAGCGTTGAGAACACGAGGCGCATCGCCAGGCTGGGGTACAGTGAAGCCGCCGAACTCTCATACTTCGGAGCACATATCCTGCATCCGCGTACCGTCGAGCCTCTTGAAGACAGGTCAATCCCGGTGCGGATATTCAATATTGACAACATCGGGGACAAACTCACGCCCCTTTCCATAATCGGCCCTGACGCAGAGGCTCCAAAGGGGCCTAAAAGCGTCACCTACACCGATGACTTTGCCGTTCTCACCCTTGCCGGAGCGGGAGTGGGTATCAAGCCGGGTATACTCGCCAAAGTCACCGGCGCCCTGGATCGTTCGGGAATCAATATCAAGTCGGTTGTCACCAGTCAGACAGCCATCAATATCTATCTGGACGAAGCCGACCTGGACCGTACCGATGAGTTGGTACGATCGCTTGACGTTGCCGCAGTCAGCCATGTGATTCCCCGACGTGATCTGTCGGTGGTGGCCCTGGTAGGCGACGGTCTTGGAGAAGCTCCCGAAGTGGCCGAGGGTATGATGGAATCCCTGAATAAAAGAGGAATCAGATTCACCATTTTCTCAATCGGTGCCTCGGATGCGGCGGCCTATGCGGTTATCCCCCGTTCACAAAGGGAAGAGGCGGTCCGTTCCCTTCACAATCGATTTTTCTCTTAGAGGATTTTCTCGAGAAAACGGTGTAATTCGTCAACAATGGGTTCACTCTGTGTATAGATACTGTCGGCCTTGTGAAAATCAAATATTCCGACGCCCTGTATGGGGGGATTCAAGAGCAGATCCGGGGGGGCGCACCGGAATCTTTGCGCCAGTATGCTCCGCTGCATCACCTCGAAGGTTTCCAGAACAACTTTAGCGGCCCTGGGCAGTTTCAGATTTTTCAACGGCAGTGAACGCCCCAGGACATTCACTCCGATAATCACATCACAATCCTGCAGGAGATCCCAGGGAACAGGATTGACGCATGCCCCGTCCACCAGGACGCGGTCCATATATGTAACAGGAGTGAAAACACCCGGAACGCTCATGCTGGCTTTCACCGCCGGTAGAATCGGTCCGTCATTGAACACAACCTGTGAGGAGTTCCAAAAATCGGTAGCCACCACCGATAACGGAATTTCCAGGCCGGAGAATTCCCTGGTCTCAAGCATTTCATAGAGAAAATGCGAGAAATTCTCCCCTTTTATCAATCCGGTACCGGAAAAATCGATGTCCAGAAGCTTCACCATCTGCATCAGGTTCCTGCCGTCCTGTTTCCAGGTTCGGGAGTCCATCTTGAGATTCAGATGGGAATCGACATAGTCCCGGATATCCCGGGCCTTGATACCGGATGAGTAAAGCGCGCCGATGATAGCCCCGATGCTGGCTCCGGAAATGGCATTCGGCCGGATTCCGAATTCGTCGAATACCTCCAGCACGAGCAGGTGAGCCAACCCCCGGGCACCTCCGCCACCAAGAGCCAATCCAATTTTTACGTCTTTTCCCATAGTTAAATAATGAATCGCCTTCAACGGTAACGGCAAGTGCATCGATACCGGTTATGTTTACTTATTTTGTCTCATGTTTTACTAAAGCGAAAGCCGCCTCCTTTGGTGGCGGTTAAGGAAAGGCTTTGCATTAGATGCTTTTCCTTAAGTTCGGCAGCTTTTGCCGCACCGTAAGCCCCCTATTGGGGCGCAACCCCCTAAACCACATGCTTTACATGTGGTTGTTGATTGATTTTAATTTTAATTGACCTCTCCTACCCTACCGGGATCAGGGGCGGCAGCTCAGGGTATTCATGGGGTTTCTGAATATCAGGGCCATTCTTTTCGACTCCCGGCATGGAAACGTCCCTTCCCACCGGCCAGGCCTCCAGCGATTTGTAGATCGGCTTCATCATCGTGACGCATGAGTCATAGGGCGCACCGGAATCCAGCCAGGCGCCCCCCGAGTCCTTCCCAAGAATAAGGGGCATGCGCAGCTTCATGTTGTGAATCTGAGCCGGCAGTCCGGCCGCTTCCACGGTAACCACCGAAAATGTTTCCAATTCCGTGTCACTCGCGGGATCCTTCCATCGGTCCCAGAGGCCTGCCAGCAGAAAAGGACGCTTCTCCGGGAAGGCGATATGATACGGATATTTCTTCCCTTCGCGGGAACGCCACTCGACGAAACCGTCCACAAGTACCCCGCATCTTTTTCGATTCACAAGATTCCGGTAGGACGGTTTTGAATCAATGGTCTCGAATCGGGCATTCAAGGTCTTGTCCCGGATGGAGGCGGCATCATCCGCCGACTTCGTCCATGAAGGAATAAGACCCCAGACCGCCGGTACGAAACTTTCATGGTTATCCTGTTTGAGAATGGGCCAGCGGGGATGTTCAAAAGCCGACTTGAAGAACGCAGGCACATCGAATTTCTCTGCGGGAAACCCGGCACCATACAGAACTTCGATTATTTCGGCCGTTTGCACGAGGGCGGCGTTGAAACACATACAAACAGTGTTCTCCAGACCGGCATCGGATTCAATATATCGACCGAATTACATGAAATGATCCCGGTAAACATCTATAATCCATGACAATGGAATAAAAACAGGAGGCCCCAATGACTCTGGAAACAGTCGATACACTATGGCTCGGAGGGATGGCATTTGAAAACTCAATCGACGGGCACAAATTCATCGTCGACGCCGCCGAGGAATTCGGCGGCAAAAACAAGGGTCCCAAGCCCAAACCTCTTCTTCTCAACTCCCTGGCCGGATGCACAGGCATGGATGTCGTGTCCATACTGGGTAAGATGAAACAGAAGCTCAGCTGGTTCAATGTCCGTGTGGAAGGCGATCTGGGAGATGTGCATCCCAAGACTTACCAGACGATCCGTCTCACCTTCCAGTTCAAAAAGTCCGACAATCTGGATGATTCCAAGGTCCGGAAGGCCGTGAGCCTTTCACAAGACCAATATTGCGGAGTTTCAGAAATGCTGAAGAAGGCCAGCGACTTGAGCTGGGAAATTGAATATCTGGACTGAGTTACTCTGAAAACTCAGCTATCAATCGTTGCCGGAACCTGAATTGACGGCACCTGATTCGTATTGATCTGCAGTACTCCGTCGGTCATCCAGCAGTCGTTGAATTCGCCCCCCTCCTGACGTGTGAGAACGAAGATATAACCGGCTGAATTTCCACCGGAGAGTTTAATCCGAACGGCAACCATGGCAATTTCTCCCGCTTTGTCCACTGGACCAAGTTCGAACTCCGCGTTGTACAGCATCGGTGCAAAGTTCTCCTGCCTGACGAGTGATGCGAAGTTCTCAACCGTCCCCATGATTTTTTTATTACGGGGAGATGCGAATCTGTACGCAAGAGCAATCCCCTTGTCTTCCAAATCGTTGGCTTTGAAAGCAGTCAACTGGATTTCAACGACTTCCTCGGGGGCCAGATCCGGTACCGGTTTCATATCCAACAGTGAAACCAATTGAGAATCATCCGCCTTGGCGGATCCGGTTGAGCATGATGCGAGGATAAATATAAGGCAGATGATAATGAAGACTGAATAATTTCTGAAACGATGGATGAAAAGAACCATGGCTAATCCTTTACCAACGACAAATATACCGTTCGGTATATGTTAGTATTATTATATTATTTAGTATTTTCCATATTTCAATGGAAAAATGTCAGGATTGTCATGATCCGGCAGCCTGCTATACTCAAAAACGTGAAATATCAACTTGAAACCATACCTGTCTACGATGCCTGGGCCTCTGATGCAACATGTCCGCTATGCACTCTGATGGATGCCGCCGAACATCGACATGTGAATTACTACCTGGGAAATTCGGTGATGAACCCGGAAACCCGGGTCCTGGTGAATGAAACCGGGTTCTGCAGCAGGCATTTCCCCATGATGAGGGAAGCCGGTTATGCCCATCATCTGGGACTCGTCGGTCACACTCATCTGCAGACTGTCCGGGGGAAGATGGCCGGAAAACTTAAATCACTATCCCGGAGAGCTTCGGCAAAGGCGGCAGTGGAATTTTCTTCCGCAGTCCGTTCCCAGGCTGTTGAATGTCTCATCTGCCGCTCTATGGAACGCGACCTGAAGAGATACTCCTATACCGCTGTGATGATGTACGGAAATGAAGATGAATTTCGCGGCCTGTTCGAGGAATCCCCGGGGCCCTGTCTTATCCATGCGGCGGATCTGGCCGATATGGCCGTAGAAACCCTGAAAAAGAATGAGATGCAGTATTTCCTGGCTGCACTCGCAGGTCATTTAGATTCAGCTCTGGAGGAACTGGAAGCCGATGTACTCCGCTTCACACAGAAATTTGACACTCAGAATGACGGGATGGAATGGGGAAACTCCCGGGATGCCCATGCCAGAACGGTTCAGGCATTATCGGGGCGAGTGGTCAGATTGAAAGATTAATACCCGGTACATCGATTTGCTGTTTATTTCTGCGTTAACCGTTGTCTCTATTTGCGGTGATTATCCCTTGTCAGGAACATCAGATCGGTTCTCTGGGACTCAAGCTGTGATTTGAAGGTATTGAACTCGATGAGCAGCCTGTTGAGTTCCACCCGGTTTGAAAATACATTGAAATCGTCCATCAGGATTTCTCCGAGCAGCCGGTGGCTCTGCCGGAGAAAGTCTCTGGATTCCAGATTCTGGATATCCAACGCCTTTTCCAGGATCACACTGTTTATTTTACTCTTTTCTATGAGGAACTGACCGAAAAGGGAGCGATTCGCGGCATGCGTTATAGATCCATGATCTGCCTTTTCGCTCGAATGTCCTTTCTTCGGTTTAACCGCTGATGGCAGATCATCCCGGATATTGATCTCACCCATTCTCGCTTCAATCGCCTTCTTAACCTTTTCGAACTCAACCAGGGCATGATTGAGCTCGACACGGCTTCGAAACACCTGAAAGTCATCCAGGA
>DAOVYP010000330.1 GCA_030635565.1 Spirochaeta sp.
CGATTTATTTGCCGAACTGCCGGACGACGGCTTTGGGCTTATCAACTGTAAAGGGCTGAACGCCCGACTGCGAGACCCGGAACCCCCATATATCCTGGACATCCGCAGGAAAGACGACTGGGAACAATCCCGGATCGCCGACTCGAATCACAGCGAATGGGAAGATGTCGGGAGACTCATAGATGCCGGCAAGCTGCCGAAAAATCGTGACGTTGTCGTTGTGTGCTATGTCGGACAGTCTTCGGGACAGGTGACCGGGGTTCTGAGAATCCTGGGGTTCCGGGCCTATTCGCTGCTCGACGGAATCAATGAATGGAAAAACGCCGGGTATCCGGTGGATAACTCGGCAGAGGTCAATTAGTTATTTTTCCGCAGAAGTATCCGGACCCGGAGCATCATTGTCGTAAAGCTCTGAAGATGTCTTGTAAGGCACCCGGGCCGAGGGGACAATCTCCGAAGCCGGGCCGGCATGCTTATCCTGGTCGTCGAAGAAGATGTGGGCGTTGAAGGCCTTGAGCACCTGATTTTTCGACAGCCCACCGAGGAAGTAGGCCTCATCCACCGTCACACCCCAGCTGCGCAGGGTGAGAATCACCCGCTCATGGGCGGGACGGTCACGGGCGGTTACCAGTGCGATACGGACCAGCTTCTCGTCCGAGAGGCTCTTGATTCTCGAAAGGGTTTTCAGAACCCGGCCGAAGGGACCCTCGGGCAGGGGAAGCTCGGCGAAGACCTTTTCATGTTCCAGGAAAGCGTCCAGACCCTGCTGCTTGTAGATGACTTCCGAGTCCTCGCTGAATAACACGGCATCCCCGTCGAAAGCGATGCGGATTTCGTCGGCGTCTGGATTGAAGACCTCAGGCGGAGCGTAGAGCTGGGCGGAGGCAATACCGTGGTCCACGGCGTCCTGAACATCTTCCATGTTTTTGGACAGGTAGAGGTCGACACTGTATGCCTTGAGGAAGGGTCCCAGGGGCTGACCTCCGGAGAACGCGGCCCGGGTAATGCTCAGATTGTAGAAATCGATGGAATTCATTACCCGCAGGCCCGTCTGGGGATTGTTCTGGCTCATAATCACCACTTCCACCAGATGTTCTTTCAACTTCTCATTGAGCTTGAGAAAGGCCTCAATCAGGGGGAATGCGGTTCCGGGCTCCAGGATACGGGCTTCATTATCCCTCTGGAAGTCTGCGTAGGCATTGAGGCCCTCTTCCTCAAAGATGCGGTTTTCCATCTCCAGGTCGAATAGGGCCCGTGATGAGATTCCGATAACAAGGGTGTCGGTCAGGTCAGGAGGCATCTACAATCCCCTTACCTTCAATATAACGGCTCATTTCGTCTTTCAGGCGGCGTTTTTTTTCTCTGACCTCCTCTACGGCCGGCCATCCGACTGTTATCAGCAGGCGGGGACGGTGGGATATGGGGAGTTTCAAGGCCCGTCTCACCTCTCCGGCGACGAAGAGACCCAGGATGCAGGTGCCCAGTCCTTCGGCGGCGGCCTGCAGGCAGAAGTTTTCGACAGCCATTCCCAGATCCATCAGGGGGAAGTTCCTGCCGAGGAGATAGCCGCCCCATCGGGTTGATCTGCGCCCCGGGGTCTCGAGTACCGCCACCATCACCGGGGCCTCTGCGGCGAAGGGATTCCCTTTCAAGGGTCCGAAGCGGGAGGCTTTCACCAGCTTTGCCCTGACGGTATCATCGGCGGCGACAACGAATTCCCAGGGCTGACCATTACTGGCGGATGGAGCCAGCCGGGCCGCTTCCAGACAACGGTCCATCAACTCCCGGGGTACCGGATCGGGTCGGTATCCCCGGACGCTCTGTCTTGTGCCGGCAAGTTCCGGGAAAGACGAAAAAGTATTATTCATGAGCTTATTCTATGTGCCCGGGAGACTTGTTTAAAGAGGGATGAAATCTGCTGAACCACAGGGAAAAATAAAAAAATAAAAATAAATTTGGCTTTTTTATGCCTGTGGGATTAAACTGTTATCAGATAGATTGATTCTGTTGAAGGGAGGTTCATCATGAAGGGACCACCTAAAGACATGTGCCGGTAAATACCGGCACCGTATGCGGATACGTCCGACATGAGGAGGCGCCTATCGACGAATACCTACCAACATATCGGACATTCTTAAACGGCTTTTAGAGCTGTAAATACATGAACTTTGCGGAGTGATTTCCGCGGGCTATAGACCGGCTTCAGGCCGGTCTTTTTTTAAGTCAGAAATTGGTAGACCGACATCAGAACAGCCAGCAGCACCATGCCGGTTGTTGAGTAAGTGAACATCTGCTTGAAGTGTTGATTCATATCGTTTCGTAATTCTTCGAATCGTTTGTCGACCTGCTCGAAGCGGACGTTATTGTTGGCCGTCATCTCTTCGAATCGTAAATTAGTATTGGTCGTCATCTCTTCGAATCGTAAATTAGCGTTGGTCGTCATCTCTTCGAATCGTTTGTCGACCTGTGCGAAGCGGAGGTTATTGTTGGTCGACATCTCTTCGAATCGTTTGTCGACCTGCTCGAACCTCTTTTCCATCAGACCGAAGCCCTGTTTTATCAGCTCATAGTTCTTGTCCAGGGATTCTTCAACCCGGACCATACGTTCCCGCAAATCCATCTCTTGCTGACTGATATACCGTGAAGGTAAGGGCTCATCTATCCACTCATGTATGTGGAGTCTGACATAATCGCCGATGGCGCTCATCTGTTCGTCGTTTATCTGCATAACCTGTTCGCCCATGGTTCTCCTCCTGCCGTACTTCCCATGACGACGTGAAGGATCGTTCCACTTCAAATACTACCGGATTAATCGTCGGGAAACCAGTCGAACTCAGCTTTCGGCGAACTCCAGCATGGCCAGCATGTTCTCCACCGGGCAGTCCCTGGGAATCTCACAGCCGGCACCGACGATGAAATTCGGGGCGCACTCATCCCGGCATTCTTCCAGCCTGGCCTTGATGGCGCCGGGATGGCTGTCCCGGACTTCCCGAACCGGGTCCAGATTTCCGGCCAGTGTTGATCCTTCGGCCCCGAGTACGGCCCGGATAGCCTTCAGGGAATTTCCGTAATCAATGTCGATCATATCGACTCCCAGATCCTTCCATGAGCCCGCCAGCCCCTCTGTCACACCGCAGATGTGGAGCCGCACCAGGGCGCCGGCATTGTGGATGGCTTCGATGTAACGCAGGGTTCGGGGAAGTGAGTACCGGGCGTAGAGATCCGGTCCGATGAGGGAGGACGCGGCATCCCCGATACCGATGATTTGGGCACCGGCGTCGATCTGGGCCAGGGCGAATTCGATGGCCTGGCCGGTGATGAAGTCCATCAGATCCTCGATGAATAACGTATCGTCGAAGAAGTCCGTCATCAGGTGGTTGATGCCCCTCAAGTCCGCAGCTTCGGCACAGGGACCTTCCACCCAGCCTTCCACCAGGAGGTCGTCTCCCGCCTTTTCCGCCATAAGTCTCACCGCTTCGATGCGGTTGGTCATGCGCCTGCCGTCTTCCGGGCGGACGGATTTCAAAGAGGCCAGTTCGGTCTTGTCTGCAAGCAGGGCGTTGGCTTCATCAATGTAGGGAGGGTTATCCTCAGGGAAACCGATTTCGGCCCCC
>DAOVYP010000483.1 GCA_030635565.1 Spirochaeta sp.
CAATCTCTGGTATGCCGGTTCCGGCAATGTGGACGTATTCCTCGAAACTGAATTGAGGGGTTATTGGCCGGCGACTGAATGGTTGGAACTCTCAGGACGAATCAGCGGATTCTATGCCCCTTTAGGTATACGGAAGGAAGCCGGAGATAGACTCCGCGGAGTCATCGATTATCAGACCTACGGTGAATACGGAGGTTTCCTCAACGCCCAGGCCCACTTCAAGGTGCTGGATATCGATCGTTTCGCCGAAATCCAGATGGGACCCTTCGTAGACATCGGATACGTCATCTCCGATGATTGGGGCGACGGTCCTGATGCCGCCGAATATTGCGTTGGTGGCGACATCATCATCTTTTTCGACGCTCTCCCTGCAATGGCATTGAACATCAACTGGGGATGGGATTTCAAACGAAATACATCGGAGCTCATCATCGACACGGTCAATTTCTTCTAATTGGAGCAATCGTGTAACGAAACCCGACGCCGTGATGTCGTCCGCCGGTATAGTCTTTTAGACAATTTGCATTCGGTGCGACTGAATTCATAGATCAGGTCCACATGGAAACCGGAGAACATCAGCATGGGCTAACGAAGCCCGCAGCGTGGCTTTATTTCATCTGACTTGAAAATAGAAAGACTTCCACTATGTTTTCCGTCAAGCTCAGAGATTCTGTTTTCTCATATTTTCTATTGTTCAATTAAATTTCCGGACTTTCCTGAAGTACAAGTCATTGTCCACGGAATTAAAGATCCCGCCGGACAATAATATCCTTCTCATGATAAAACACAGCTTTCGAATCAGAGCGATTCAGGCTCTCCCCGCACCTCGGCGCTTCTTTATCAACTTGTAATAGCTATTCAGATACGCAGATGCCTTTATTACACGATTCAGTGACTGAGTATAAATGGTCCTGTTCGTCTGCCTTGATGCCCTGTTAAAAAGACCGACCCGTGAAGGTGTGACGCTTTCTCTCAGTCTTGGTACAAGGCCGAGACAGGCATTCACTCCCCGTGTCGTTTGAAAACGAAGAACATCACCAACATCGGAAAGAAAGGTCGGGGCCGTCAACGGGGAGATTCCCCGAATCGACATCAACAACTTAACCTCCTCACTAAAGAACCGGCCTGAATAGGTGATTTACTCAGCCGGTTGGTTCTTTTCGGCCGTTACAAGTTGTTTCAGTGACTGAAGGCGGAGTTTCCTGGTATCCTCACGATAGCATTGGTTGTACTTCCCGGGACATCGAGTATACTTTTCTCATGACATCCATTTGTACCGAAGTCGGTGAAATCTGTCATTCGAACCGCGGGTCTTATAAAGCAGTCACAGGTAAAGAGGAAGGGCCTCAATGAGACGATCTCGAAGAATATTAAGTATTCTGAAATCGGCTGGCCGTAAAATGGCAGGAACAACTCGGTGTCACGCCGGAACCGTCAGACCGCGCCGCATACCTGCAGAAGATTGACGGCATCGTGTACGGAAAGGACCCGCGCCGGGGGTTCACGTCCGATGGTCGGTTCTATCATCCGGAACTCGGATTTCAGTTCCCCATACCACCGGGTTGGACCCTGTTGAACAAAGCCAGTCAGGTGATCGTCTTTGCAGAAGATGAGCAGTCCCTGGTACAGATGACGCTGGCTGCCGAAGCGACCGTGGAACAGGCTGCAGATGCTTTCCTCGCCTCCCAGCAGCTTGAGGTGTTGGCCCGAAGCCAACAACCGGTGAATGGATGGCCGACGGTTAGCCTTCAGTCAATACATACAGACGGCCGCCGTCGCACAGTGGTGCGATCCCAATTTATTGCCGGTGACGGTGGTGTGCTGATATTCCATGGACTCGCCACGGAGAATGATTACAAGTCTCGTGAAGCAGCCTTCGATTATATCTATCGCGGCGTCGCACCCATTGCTGATCCGGACATTCTCCAGGCGGAACCACGCCGTCTGCTCGTGACACGGGCGCCAGAGGCCGGCGAATTCCAATCTGTTCTCCGGACACTGGGTGTAGCCGACGATGAGCTGCAGGAAATGGCGAACCTGAACGGCCTCAGGTTGGTTGATTATATTGATGAAGGGGATTGGCTTAAGATCGTACGCTAGCGGTCCGTGCCGTTGCTTTTCCCGTAGTAGGATACGAGACATCTCATAAAGGAAATTCTACTTGGATTGGTATTGATCCGATCTGCGCCAGAGGTCATCCAGAAATATCCGAATAAAGAAAACTTATCAATAGAACAAGTCGAAGGAGAATCCGGCTTCTACTTTGGCAGACGACGACCAGTCTTCAACAGTGGCGTCAAAGCCGATAAACCCCCGGATCTGCAAACTCGGTAGTGTCGGAAAAAATAAAATCAGTTCTGTCCCGATGCC
>DAOVYP010000397.1 GCA_030635565.1 Spirochaeta sp.
GGATTCCCGGGATGATGGTCCAGTCCGGAACGGATAATGGATTCGGTTTCATCAGGCCTGCCGGAAACGGCGGCCATATCCGAGGCGTTCAGAAGCCAATCAATATATTCCGGGCTGCCCGAATCGACTGTGGACGCGGCATCGAGGTATAACCTCATGGACTCGGTAGAATCGGTTCTACTCATGATTGCTCCCCGGGAGGCCATCAGTCCGGGATGTCCGGGGTGAAATTCCGATGCACGATCCAGCAGTATCCGGGCATTATCCGGGAGGTCTGCTCTTATTAAGTCTTCCGCCAGACTGATCAGATCCGCCGAGTCTTCCGGGGGGTAAACCTTAATGATTTCGGCCGTCAGTGCAGATAACTGCGGTCCAAGTTCGCTCGCTTTTTCCGGTTCTCCAGCCACTTCAAGAGCCATGGAGCGAAGGAGTCCCATGAGGTCGTATGGATGCCTGCGCTCTTTATCGAGCAGCCGACCCCATTCGGTCCGGGCCCTGCCCGCGGCGGCGGATCGGGCCTGGGGAGAAAGTTCAGGGGAGTATCCCAGATCTGTCCAGCTCACAGCGAGCCATCGTCTGAAAACCGGATCGTCCGCAGTCAGGGCCAGTCCCCCCAGCAGGGTTCCGATGGCTCTGGCCGGACGTCCGGCTTCCCGTTCCACGATACCCAGGGCCAGCCGGTATGACGGGTTCAGGGGATCGAGGGTTACGGCCTTGATATACGCATCATTGGCCGCTTCAAGCCAGGTAGCCCGATAATCGTCTCCCCTGTCCCAGGCATCCTTGAATAAAACTCCGAGCCGCTGCCAGGCTTCGGCATACCGGTCGTCGAGAACCAGGGCACTCCTCCATGCCATGCGCGCCGATTCGGAATCCTCTTCCAGCAGAATATCTCCTTCTGCTATGAAAGCCCTTGGGTCCGAGGGTCTGATACGCTTGTAATCCGAGAGTTCACCGAGCAGCCTGTCCCTGATTTCATTCGAACGGTTCCGGGTCCATCGGTCGATATCATCCCGGATCAGATGGATTCGAGCCTCGGATGAACCCCTCTCCGCCATATCCGTCCATCCCCGGCGGGCTTTATCGGTATTTCCCAGTCGGTGGTCGATTATCAGCCGGATCAGTCGGGTCTCATCACTGCGTTTCGAGCGACCGAGCTGATGCCGGGCCCTGCGCATGTATCTTCGACGAACCGCCGCGTCGGTTCCCGGCAGCTCCGCAAGGAACAGATACGCTCCGGCCGCTGCCGGACCTGCAAGGCGGCCCCCGCCGCGTTCCAACCGCCTGAGATGCTTGAGGGCGGTATCGGTTCCATCAACCAGGGCATGAATCCTAACCAGGCCGGCCATTGCCTCCCATGATGTTGAAAGATAATCCCCGGCCCGCCTGAAATCCGCTGCGGCTTCATCGAGCAGTCCGATTTCAGGTGATTCGGGATTTTCAGAAAGGGCACGAAAAAAACGGAGCCTCGACCGGTAAAGAAAACCATCGGCTGAGTTGTCCCAATCGTCGGCCGACAGAATTTCCCTGAGATGGTCAAGCCGCGAGAAACGGAAAGCGACGGAACATAACAAGGCAATTTCGACTGATTCTGATTTTAATGCCGAAAGAGCCTGATCCGGGTCTCCGGTGTAAACTATCTCAGGAACTTCAGGAAGAAAACCGAAGAAGCGCCAGAGGTCAAACCGGTTCAAGCCTTATATCCAGATCCCGTTCATGGGCGAGAATTTCCAAGCGCTCGCGAAATTCGGCTACAGGCAGAGACGATGGAAGGAAAACTCCGGCTTTCATCCGGAAAACCGGAGCTCCGGTCCAGGGAGCGGCTGAAGAGGATGTCTCCAGATCTTCAATACTGATGCCCATGGATCGGATTTCCCGGGTAACGGCATGAACAATACCCGGACTATCCAGTGAAACCGATTCCACGATATAGGGACGGCCTCCCGCAGATACATGAGGGGCGGTGGTTTCAGCCGCATCCAGCCGGATTCCCAATTCCTGAGCCCGGGATGGGGCTTCATCGATGAGTATGTCAACTATTCCGGAATTGCCGCTCACAAGCATGATGACCGCGAATTCCCCGCCGAGAACAGCCATTTTACTGTCCTCAACATTCCCGCCTGCAGCTTCGATCCATGAAACGATATCGTCTGCCAGGCCGACTCGGTCGTGACCCATGGCCGAAACGGCGATGTAACGATTTGGCATATAAGTTAATCCTCCGATTCATCGCCGGATTCGTCGGCGGACTCATCCTCCGACCGATGAATCTCGATACGAACATGGGCCAGGAAGGCCGCTGCGGCTCCGATTGCCGCGATAACCGGCGCCATGAGTGTCACAGCACCTCCAGCCAGAACACCGGCTGTTAAGGGCAGCTCAAACAGGACGTCGCCGTTTTCCTTTTTAAGAACCACTTTGCGGACGTTTCCTTCGGCAAAGAGTTCCCTGATCCGGTCGACGGCTTCAGTACCGCGGACCTTGATTTCTTCGATCCAGTCTTTATCAGCCATATCCTGATTCTAGGTGTCGGCTCATCGTTGCGCAAGCATCATGAATGATATCATACCCCAGGGCAGAGCCGCGGGGTATGAAACCGTGCTTTCCCTACGCTCATTCGCTGACGCGGCGCCCTTCGTCGGTTCGACAATGTCCATGCAAGCATGGTCACTGTTCTCACCTTCCTCGGTCTTCGGGAATGAACAAGTTCACTCCTCTCATTACGCTAGGGAATCAAGACTCAATCGTCATCTTGCCGGTTACGCCGGTGCTTACGTCCCCGAGCCAGGGACAGGCTGCCGAATCCGGATATCACGGCAATGTAAAAGCCGAAGTCGTACCACCAGCCTGTATTGATGGTTTCGTAAACCCGAATCGACTTGTTGAACAACCCGATGATGAGGGTGAATGGCGCGATCCATCCGTGCCAGATTCCGGCAAGGAAATTGGCCCTGTCTACAGGGGAGTACGAGCCGCTGCCGGGGGCACAGGCACTCAGCATCAGCAGGGTCAACAACACCGGAAACAGGAAGATGACGGTTTTTCTTGTCATATCAAACCTCCGGAA
>DAOVYP010000252.1 GCA_030635565.1 Spirochaeta sp.
ACGGGCATAGAGGAGCATCTTTCTCAAGGACACGCCGGCTCTGTCCCTCTCTCCGGGATCTTCCAGCTTATTGATGTGGAACATGGCTTTAGCCATGTCGCCGGCGCTCCAGAGCAGAAGCACTTCCGAGTCATCCCCGTCACGGCCCGAGCGGCCGGTTTCCTGATAATAGGCTTCAAGGCTCCGGGGAAGGTCGCCGTGTATCACGAAACGGATATCCGGTTTATCGATGCCCATTCCGAAGGCCAGGGTAGCCACGATAACCGGGGCCCGGTCGGTTTTGAAATCTTCCTGGTTCCTGCGGCGTATCTCGTCGGGAAGGCCGGCATGGTAGGGCAGGGCATCGACGCCCCGATCCCGGAGATGGGCGGCAGTTCTCTCAACATCCGCCCTGGTAGCCCGGTAAACGATTCCCGAACGGCCCTTCCGGGCGGTGATGAAATCGGCGATGCGTTTGAGGGCATCCCGCTTGGGTTCCACCCGGTAGAAAATTTCCGGGCGGTTAAATCCGGCCCGGACGACATGAGGATTGTCGAGTCCCAGCTGGGTGATGATGTCATCCTGAACCCGCCGGGTAGCGGTAGCCGTCAGGGCCATCATGGGAATCTCCGGGAAGACGGTTCGAATCCGGGACAGCTGCCGGTAGTCGGGACGGAACTCATGTCCCCATTCGCTGATACAGTGGGCCTCGTCCACCGCCACGGCATTACAGCCCCAATCGGCGAGCATCTCATAGGCACCGTCCAGGGCCAGACGTTCAGGGGCGATATACAGGAGTTTCATCCGTCCGGAATTCAGAGAATTGAACACCTCTCTGCGCTCAGAGGGATCCATGGCGCTGTTCAGGCAGCCGGCTTCAACACCGGCGGCTTTGACGGCATCCACCTGATCTTTCATCAGGGCAATCAAAGGGCTCACCACCACCGTCAGGCCCGGACGAATGAGTGCCGGCAGCTGGTAGCAGAGACTCTTTCCACCGCCGGTGGGCAGAGCGGCAAAGACGTCCCGACCGATCAGAGATTCATGGATGATGGCCTCCTGATGAGGACGAAAATCGTCGAATCCGAAAACACTTTTGAGTATGGATCGGGGAGAAGGTCCCCCAGTCGGATTGCTCATTGCTCCAGTGTAATGAATGACGGTCCGGGTGTCCCGCCTGGGGATTCAGGCTGCATCCTCATTTTCATTTTTTTTGTTGCTCTCCCGGATTATTTTCTCTATCATGAACTATTCTGAAAAAGGGGTTAATCATGCAGGTTAAGAAGATTGATGGCAATTATGAATTCACGTGTTCTACTGTGAACGGAGAATTTATCGTAAAAATGATTTTAACGGGAAATGGCGGAGAAAGGCTTGATACGCAACCCGTTGATGTACCTGGTATATTCCCTGCCAGAGATCTGGAACCTGGAACAATTGAGAAAGCCATAGGTAAAGAAAGATGGGATAATTTTAAGCGTATGAAAGATAAAGGTTTTGATATGATGTTCATTGACGCACATAAACAAGGATTTTTCCCCCATACTTTTTAAAATTAATTCTGGAAGAAGAAAAGGAGACAATATATGTTATATCTGAATAAAACAGACCTGTTAAAAATCGGAATGAACTGGAATGAGACTATTGATGCTATTGAAGACGCTGTAAGGTGCCTCCATGATGGTGATTTTGCCCAACCTATTAAACCATATTTGCGATATAGAGAGCCAGTCAACAGGATTATTGCCATGCCTGCTTTTGTGGGTGGAAAAATCAACCTGGCAGGGATAAAATGGATTGCAAGTTTCCCGGGCAATATTGATAACGGTATTCCACGAGCACATGCCGTTGTTGTTTTAAACAAAGCCGAAACAGGCGAACCGGTATGTATTATCAGTACTGCACTTTTGAGTATAATTCGTACCAGCTCCGTGTCAGGACTCATGATACGCCATTTCTTGAAAACAAGGCCAATGGATAACATCAACCTTGCAATAATTGGTTGGGGTCCCATCGGTCAGCATCATTTCAAGATGGCAACAGCCATTTTGGGCGATAAGCTTAATAAGATATCCTTATTTGATCTCCGGGGAATTGATAAAGAAAAAATTGACAGTCCTTACAAAGATAAAATAGTCATAACAGACAGCTGGCAGGACGCATATAAAGATACGGATATATTTATCACCTGTACTGTCTCAAAGGCTCCTTATATAGATCTGCCGCCTAAACCGGCTTCACTTCAGTTAAATTGCTCATTGAGAGACTATAACGTCAGTATTCTGGATCATACAAAAGCGATCATTGTTGATGACTGGGAAGAATGCTGCCGTGAAAAGACCGATCTTGAAATGATGCATCTTAACAGAGGCCTGCAGGAAGAAGATACAAAATCTATTGGTGATGTTGTTGTCAATAACTGCATGGCTGATTATCCGGCTGATGAAGTCGTCATGTTCAACCCGATGGGGATGGCAATATTTGATATTGCCACCTCAAAATATTACATGGATAAAGCAAAGGAACTTGGTATCGGACAGGAACTCGAATAAGACAATTTCACTTTAAGAAAACTCAATTACAGGTGATGTCTTTTGCAGGTGTCACCTGTTTTAAGTTAAATATAAAGAACATTATTTTAGTAAAGGAGAAGCATATGAACGGTAAGAAAATTAATGATAGCGTATTGGAATTAATTGGAAATACTCCTATGGTCAGATTAAATAATATCGGTTCCGGGTTGGAATCGGAAATTCTTGTAAAACTGGAATATCTCAATCCGTCAGGCAGTATGAAAGACAGGATTGCTCTCGAGATGATTGAAAAAGCTGAACAATCAGGAAGAATAAAACCGGGAGATACAATTATCGAATCCAGTACCGGAAACACAGGTTTTGCTTTGTCCACAATCGGCAGGTTAAAAGGATATAATGTCACCATCTACGAAACTATGCCCGGAAAAGCCGGCGGTGAAAAAGAAAAGATGATGAAAAATGTCGGTGCGGAAGTCAGGCTTATGGAACCCGAAGATATTAAAGGTTTGGAAGAAAGAAGTATTGCAGGGTCAGAAGTCGAACTTCCAGGCAGGCAGCTCTGCCTTGAAGATGAAAAAGCAGATCCCGGTATATGGTGGGCGAGGCAGTTTTCCAATGAACACAATGTCACTTCTCATCATATCACCGGTCAGGAGATACTGGAGCAAACTGACGGCAGGGTTGATATTTTTATACAATCAATAGGTACCGGGGGAAGCCTTCTCGGTGTAGCTGAAGTCCTGAAAAAAGAATGCCCGGACTGTAAAGTCATCGGTATTCAGCCGGCCAGTTCAAAAGAGCTCTGGCATGCCGGAATGGATTTTCCGGTTACGGAAATCAAAGGCGGTATTGTTTCCAAATTGCTGAAATCCGGCGCGGTTGATGAACTTGTTCGGATAACTGATGAAGAAGCACGGGGAATGACACACCGTATCTGGGAAGAGGAAGGTCTCTATTGCGGGGTATCCTCAGGGGCGAATGTCTATTTTGCCATGAAAGAAGCTCAAAAAGCAGACAGACCTTTGAGGATTGTAACTCTGCTCTGTGATCATATGAACCGGTATCTCA
This sequence comes from Spirochaeta sp., assembly GCA_030635565.1. Taxonomy (GTDB): domain Bacteria; phylum Spirochaetota; class Spirochaetia; order DSM-2461; family DSM-2461; genus UBA2779. The sequence continues at coordinate 3,582 of DAOVYP010000252.1, forward strand.
CCGATGAAAGATACGTCACCTGAATGACAGAAGGGGACGCCGGGATGCCAGGTAAATGAACTCGGCGATATAGGCCAGCGCGTAAGCCCCCGAGACCGTGCTGATGGCAGGCAGCGGCAGGATTGCCACTCCGGTGAAGAGCGTTCCCAGCAGAACGGTGACATTGATTGCGACGCCGATGGTGACTTCCCGGGTCCGCCGAAGTCTCACCAGAGCACCTCTGTAGAGTGAAATATACGCATAAATCGGAACTACCGGGAAGCTGAGTAAAATGGGAATCGCCGCCAGGTCGGTCAACTCCCCGCTGAGACCCGAGACTCCGGAAAACCAACCCCGCCACAGGGGTGTCACCATGACAATGATGTACAGAATACTCAACACAGCTGACAGCCATGATATGAAGCGGACCAGTTCCCGCCGGGATTCAGGTCCATCCAGCCTTGCGATTACCACTTCCTGTGAAGAGAGAGAAATTGATGTATACAGGAAGAAGTAGCCAATGCTTACCGGCCAGAGTGCCAGGGATTCCAGAGACATGGGACCTCGCGCCATACCCATCTGCAAAATGGGCCTGACCCCCAGGTTCATGAAATTGGTGAGAGCCAGAGGGATATAGAAGAGCAGCATGGCGGACCAGGTCATAACGCCGACCGGCGAATGTCGCTCTGCGGACGCTGCCGGCGGCAGCCCTTTCACAACCGGCCGCACATACCACCAGGAGGCGATGGCTCCGGCGATGACGCCCAGTGACAGTTCCAGTCCGCCCATGACAGCCCCGGGCAGTACCCGAGTATAAAATCCGCAGGCCAGGGGGGCTAACGATACCT
>DAOVYP010000588.1 GCA_030635565.1 Spirochaeta sp.
CTCGGCTTCAGTGAGGGTACGTTTGCGCAGGAGTTCACGGATCTCCTCGATCCGGGTACATTTTGCTTCGAAGCGCTCGGCCGCTTCCGGGCCGTGGAGACCGACTTCAACTCCCTTGGCGAACAGTCGCCGGTCGGCATTGTCATGACGCAGGGCGATGCGATGCTCGGCCCGGCTGGTGAACATCCGGTAGGGCTCTTCGGTTCCCAGGGTCACCAGATCGTCAATCATGACACCGATGTAAGCCTCGGCCCGATCCAGAATAAGAGGCGCTTTGCCCTGAAGCCGCCTGGCGGCGTTGATTCCCGCCATCAGGCCCTGGGCGGCGGCCTCTTCGTAACCGCTTGTGCCGTTGGTCTGACCGGCGATGAAGAGGTTTCGAAGGCATTTGGCTTCCAGCGCCGGAGTCAGGTCCACCGGATTCAGATAATCGTACTCCACCGCATAACCCGGGCGCATGATTTCCGCATGCTCCAGGCCCGGGACGCTGCGGATGTATTCCTCCTGGGCATCTTCCGGCAGGCTGGTGGAGAGGCCGTTGAGGTACATTTCCTCGGTTTCCATACCCTCGGGTTCGACGAAAACATGATGCCGTTCCCGGCCGGGGAACTTCACCACCTTGTCCTCAATGGAGGGACAGTATCGGGGACCGTTTCCTTCGATGCGGCCGGAAAAGAGCGGAGAGCGGCCCAGGTGGCTGCGAATAATTTCGTGGGTTCTGTCGGTGGTATAGGTGATGTAGCAGGGAAGCGCCGGCCGGTCCAGATTCTCCCGTCCGAAGCTGAAGGGAAACACCTCGTCGTCTCCGAACTGGATTTCCATTTTATCCAGATCCAGGGAGCGGCGGTGAAAACGGGCCGGGGTGCCGGTTTTCAGCCGGCCGACATCGAAGCCCATCTCCCGGAGTCGGTCTCCCAGTCCCAGGGCGGCCGGCTCACCGATGCGGCCGCTCAGGCTCTCGTACTCACCGATGAAGATTTTAGCGTTCATAAATGTGCCGGTGGTGAGTACAACAACATCGGCGGTGATGTGCCGGCCACGTTCAGTGATAACGCCGGTAACTTGAGTATCACACCAGGCGGCAGGATCGGCGCCGCCCTTTACCGGGCGGCCTGAAAGCGGGCCCGTCAGGAGGTCAACAACCGTGTCCTGAAAAAGCTCGAGATTTCGCGTGAGCTCCAGGGTGTGTTTGGCCTTCTGTCGGTAGGCAGGCTTATCGGCCTGGGCGCGGGGGGCCTGAACCGCCGGTCCGCGGCTTCGATTGAGGACACGGAACTGGATCATGGTATCGTCGATGAGCCGACCCATCTCGCCCCCGAGGGCATCGATTTCCCGCACCATATTACCTTTGGCCAACCCGCCGATAGCAGGATTGCAGGAGAGTTGTCCGATGGTATCCAGGTTCTGGGTCACCAGTATTGTCGAGCAGCCGCGGCGCGCGAGGCCCAGACCCGTCTCTGTACCTGTTTCACCGGCACCCACTACCAGGGCGTCATAATCCATGAA
>DAOVYP010000106.1 GCA_030635565.1 Spirochaeta sp.
ATTCTGACAAAGAAGTCTTTTTTCATGAAGTACAGAAAGCAGCCGCCCCCCTGGGGAGGGGGAGGCAGCTGATATCCAGTTAATACCCGGATTATTCGACGGCTTTGTTAAAAGTCTGCAGGAAAGAAGAGATTATCAGACCGGCCGTTCCGATACCGGCGACGAGAAGAACCCCCGCCGATCCAACCTGGCCTTCTGCCCCGAATCCGGAATAGAACAATGCCTGGCCGACACCGAATGCGGCCAGTAATCCACCGATAAGACCGACAAGAATGCTGGCCGTCATAATGAAGCCGCCAACCTTTGAAATACCTTTGCCGGAAAGGGTGTCTTCTTCATCGACGATATCCGTCCAGAGAAGATCCCATTTCTTGATTCTGGGGAAGAGTATAAGCCCGATGGGAATACCCAGAACAATGGAGGGAATCACATTGTTCAATGTGATGATACTGGCAAGAGCGGCAAAGGGTACCATGCCGAGAACCTCAAGACCCCAGGCGATAACCAATGCACAGGCTGCTGCTCCAAGAAAACTCACCAGAACAAACATCATGATTTTCTTACCGGATTTCAGATCGGGTTCCAGTTCATCTTCTTTCAGGATGCCGAGGTTCGTCCACAATTTGTAAGGAACATAGGCAAACATGAAATTGCCGACAAAGCCGAAGATACTGCCGATCCCGAGAGATCCGAAGAAGTCACCAATCAAATTCCCGATAGCGGCTCCCCAGGCACCCGCCGGGCCGAAAAGAAGGCCGAACAAAATAGGAAGTGCACTGGCGGGTCTGATTTCAGTTATTCCCGGAATGAGAACAAAGCCCTTGAACGGAATAAGAACAGCGGCATACAGTCCTGCGCTCAGGGCGACAAGAACAACCATTTTTGTCTTCTTCCACATCGTAAAGATTTCTTTCATTTCATGCTCCTTGCAAATATTTATTGATCTGAATTCAGATCATATTGACCAATTGTAATAACCCGCTGAAAACTCACTCCATGGGAACTGACGAACAAAATCACGATAGATATCAGGATTAACTTTTATGAAAATGGCCGCCGCTAAAACCAAAGCGCCGAGGAACAGCATAAAATAATCACCAGCACCCATAGTCAGCTTCAGATAGTTGGTTCTTTTATTGCTGTACCCGAACCCTTTGGATTCCAAGGCCATAGAGAAGATATTTGTGCTTCTGATTACTGAAATAAAAGTAGGAATCATCAATGGCAGATATTTTCTGGTCTTCTGAAGAATATTCCCGGTATCCAGATCGAGTCCCCGGGATTTCTGGGCTTGTATAATAGTATAACTGGTTGCCACAATCATCGGGACGAGTCTGATCGCGGTGGCAAAGGCAAAGGCACCGCGATAGGGAACTCTGAATTTAACCAGTCCTTCAGCTATCTCTTCAATTTTTGTCGTACTGAGGAACACCATACCGGATATAATCATAGCGTTGGTTTTCAACGCTATCATGATACCATAGAACAGACCCTCCAGGGAGAATATGAAGACCTTATCATCACTTGCCCGGGCGATAGTCCAGATTAAAAGTGAAAACAGGGTAATCATCATCAGGACTATTCTTATACGTTTCAGATTAGACAATATCCGGCCGCTGAAACCATAAACCGTCACCAGTATCAGAAGACTGCCCAGAATAATGATGTTCATAAACATAACGGCAATGGTAAAGCTCATAAACATGAGAATCAGTTTGGTCCGCGGATCCAGTCTGTGCAGCCCTGAATCAACATCCATATATAAAAACATATCCATAATCAGTCAGACCCTCCCGTACAGGCAATCATTTCGTCCAGGGAAAGTACAGTCTTTCCGACCTGGTTGCTCAGACTGACTATATGTGGAGTTCTCAAATAAGATTCCCGGAGTCTATCTTCCTCGGCGAAGACATTTCTTGTTCTGTCATCCATCATAATTCCGCCGTCCCGGATAACGGCAACCCTGTGGGCATACTCAGATACAACCCACATAGTATGGGTAATCATAATGATCGTATGCCCCATCGCATTCAGCTGTTTTATCAGTTCCATCATCTTTTTCTGTTCCCTGTAATCCAGCCCGGTGGTGGGTTCGTCAAGAACAATAATTTTTGGTCTGGCGGAGAGAATGGAAGCCACGGCGACCCTCTGACGCTCACCCTTACTGAGGCTGAAAGGGTCATGTTCTTCATACCCCACCAGATCCACAGCTTTCAGGGCTTCATGGACTCTTTCTTTAATCTCATCTTTACCGATGCCCCGGATTTTAGGACTGAAGGCCACTTCATCAAATACGGTATCGGCGAATATCTGATGGTCGGGATTCTGAAAGACATAACCGATATCTTTGCCTATCTCGAATATTGAATGATCCCGGGTGTTCTTTCCGTAGATTATGACATCACCTTCTGTCGGAGCCAGCAAGGCATTGAAATGTTTAACAAGTGTTGTTTTCCCGCTGCCGTTATGTCCAAGAACAGCCATAAACTCTCTTTCTCTGACACTGAAACTGATTTTATCGACAGCTTTGTTTCCATTCGGATAAACGTGAACCAGGTTTTTCACGGTAAGTATCGTATCCCCATAAGAAGTGTCCCGATCATCTTCCCGTTTAATAATCTCCGAGTATTTTTCTTCGCTGAAAACCAGTTCTTTTTCTTGGAACATTGAGGCTCCGGCCTCCGGATCCAATGGTAAATTCTCCTGGTTTATCCGGAGTACGCGGTTGAAATATGAGGGGATATGAAGTGACATGATACCGACCTCATCCGTAAAGGAAACATCCCTGAGGATTTGGTCCGGATTACCGTCTTTAAGAATACGTCCGTCTTTCATGATAATCAGTCTGTCTGCATGAAGGGCTTCTTCGGTTTCATGCTCCACTATCAACAAAGTGAACTTGCTGCTTTCATGAAGTTCCCGGGCTATACCGAATATGCCGAGTTTCCCGATTGGATCAAGATCGGTTGTCGGCTCATCCATACAGATGATATCCGGATATGAAGCCAGAACAGATCCTATGGCCAGTCGTTGTTTCTGACCGCCGGAGAGGGTTGCCGGTTGGCGTTTTTCAAAGCCTTCAAGTTTAACCGTCTTTAAAACCTTATTGATACGACGGACAATTTCATCCCGTTCAATATGAAAATTTTCAGGACCGAATGCTATTTCAAGATTTACATTTGTCGAAAAAAGCTGGGCTTCAAAGTCCTGAAAGACAAGGCCGACCTCCCTGGCCATTTCACTAACCTCACGCCCTTTCACTTTCTGTCCGTTAATCAGAACTTCACCCCGATACCGCCCTTTCAGGAATCCGGGTATGAGCCCGTTCAAACTGCTGGCCAGGGTTGATTTACCTGCTCCGCTCGGCCCCATGATGACGACAAACTGACCACGGGGAACTGATAAATTAATCTGTTCAATCGCCGTATTCTCCAGATCCGCTTTATAGGAAAATGTCAGATCATTCACTTCGATTGCGATTTCAGGGGCGGTTTCGCTCTGTTTTAACGTCGTTTCATCCATAATCTATCCCTATTTGTCCTTACACCGGCAGGGGCCAAGATCAGAAAAAAGCACTTCAAGTGCAATATCCGTCAGTGAGTTTTTAATATGTCCCATATCATCTTCACTGATAAAGGCCAGATTTTCCTGTATTCCCGCAGCCCAGTTCATCGAATATACAACTGCCGCAAAATGCAGACCGGCTTCCCTGGCAAGAGCCGTTTCGGTAGCTCCTGTCATACCCACATAATCAGCACCCCAGAGTTTATACATTGCTATTTCCGCCGGTGTTTCAAATCGTGGTCCGTTCGTACAGATATAGATGCCGGACTCGGCTATGGGGAAATCTCTTTTTTCAGCCGCAACCAGTATCTTATCGTCAAGAGCCCGGCAATATGGTTCATCCATCGGCGTATGCTTCAACCCGGAATCACCCCCATTATAGAAGGTGTTGATTCGGCCTTGTGTGACATCGATAAACTGGGAAATCAACCCGACTCCACCGGGTGGAACCACGGTGGTAATGGAACCAATCGCATAGATGGCGAACACCCGGTCAATTCCCAGTTCCTTCAGAGCTTGAATATTGGCCCTGTAATTGACCATATGAGGGGGAATACTGTGATCAGTCCCATGACGGGAAATAAAATACAGATCTTCCCATTGTCCCGTACCAGCCTTGAGGGTGACTGATCCGAACTCCGTCTTCACTGTCTGTTCGATGGTTTGAATCCCGTCAAGACTGTAAACACCGGTACCACCCAGGATGGCCGCTTTCATCCGAAAACCCTCTCCAGGCCATAGGGTGACACCAGGCCCTTCGGCGTTATAATTCCCGAAATCAGATGGGGGGGGACAATATCAAAAGCCGGATAAAAGGCTTTCATATCTGCTCTGGTGGTGAGGATTCCTTTAATCATTTTAATCTCTTCAGGGTTGCGCTCTTCAATGATGATGCCTTCCCTGCCCCTGCGGGACATATCAGGATCAATAGCAAAAGGAAAGTAAGGGATACCATGATAATTGGCACAAACGGCATTTTGAAAAGTACCGATTTTATTTGCGGCCCAACCGTCCCTGGTGACTATATCAACGGCAGTCATATATTTCTGAACCTTCCCCTCCGACATGACATGGGCACACATGCTGTCGGTAATCAGGGTGACATCCGCCCCGATTTCCATCAGACAGGGTGCCGTCAGGCGGGCTCCCTGCAAATAGGGCCTGGTTTCAGGTGAATAGACTTTTATACTTTTGCCCTGTTCCATGGCCAGGGCAATGGAGAGAATAAACGATGTTTCAGCAAAACACATGGTAAGCACACCATCACCATCATCAATCAGACCGGCACCGGTTTCAGCCATGGAAAAAGAATTACGCTCATATTCACTCTGGAAATCTTCTATGAACTTATTGACCTCTGGCGCAAGGGCGTTTCCCGCTTCTATGTCCTGACAGATGATTGTTACAAGATGTTCAAGCAGCCGTGCCATGGAGGTATTGGTCGGCCTGGTAATCTGAAGCCTTTTTTTAGCATTTATAAATGTATCCGGTGTCCGGCTGACTTCACCGCGATCCGTCTTTCCGGCAAGGAACAGCATCGCTATCATGGCCGCCCTGACAGGGCCTCCACCCTGGGTAACCATGGATTCAATAGCCACTGCAACATCTTCGACGGAGGAACAGCTGACAAACTCTTTGCTCAGAGGATAGGCCCTGCGGTCTCCAATAAGAATCACATTGTCTTCAATACGGGCGATATTCTGCGGCTGCAGAATAAACGGCATATAATCATCCAGTTTTTTCAAGGGTTATCTCCTGACGGAAAGGTTCCGGTATATCGCTGCAATTCAACAGAAACAAGTGGGTTGCATTTTTACAACATTTCCAAGCAATCGCCTGCAATTTTACTACATATTATCTGACTGTCAACATTTATTTAATCTGTCAGTAATTACAGATTCTCACAAACTTGCACTACCCGAAATATTTACCTATTATGAGTGTCCACCGGAAGGAAACGATCAATGAATAAAGAAAAAATCAAATCCATGGGATTTGCCACAAAGTCAATACACGGCGGCTTCCCTGCTGAAAACACAACAGGAGCCCTGACAACGCCCATTTACCAGACGGCCACATTTTCCTTTGATTCCGCCGAACAGGGCGGACGTATCTTCTCTGCGGAAGAGGAAGGATATCTATATTCCAGGGTGGGTAATCCCACCACGGCACAACTGGAAGAGAGACTGGCTATTCTGGAGGGAGCCGAGGCATCCCTGGCTCTCTCTTCAGGCATGGGCGCCATTACGGCAGCACTCTGGACCATTTTGAAAGCCGGTGACCATATTGTGTCTTCCCGAACCATATACGGCTGTACTCATGAACTTTTCGAGTTCGGACTCAGCCGGTTCAATGTGGATGTAAGCTTTGTGGATATGACAGACCACGATAATGTCAGAAAAGCGATGAGGAAGAATACCCGGCTTATATTTGTTGAAACTCCGGCCAACCCGAATCTGATATTGAATGACATAGAAGCCATTTCGGCCATAGCCCATGAAAAAGCAGACTGTCTTGTTATGGCGGATAATACCTTTGCCACACCCTATCTGCAGCTGCCTCTTGCTCTCGGTGCGGATATTGTCGTTCATTCCGCCACCAAGTACCTGAATGGTCATGGAGATGTCATAGCAGGGTTTGTGGCCGGAAAAAAGGAACTGATGGATGAAATCAGAGTAACCGGTCTGAAATATATGACAGGGGCTGTCCTGGCTCCCTTTGATGCATTCCTGATTATCAGAGGTCTGAAAACACTGGACATCCGAATGGAACGTCATTGTGACAACGGAGAAGCCATTGCCGATTTTCTGGAAAGCCATCAGGCAGTGGAAAAGGTATATTTTCCCGGTTTGAAAGATTTCCCTCAATTTGATCTGGCGGCAAAACAGATGAAACGTCCAGGCGCCATCATCTCATTTGAGGTGAAGGGTGGTTTTGAGAACGGCAAAAAAGTGATTAATGCCGTGGAACTGTGCCGCATTGCCGTCAGTCTGGGAGACGCGGAAACTCTGATTCAGCACCCGGCGTCCATGACACATCTGGCCTACAACGATGAGGACAGGCACAAGGCCGGTATATCAGACGGGTTGATCAGATTGTCTGTCGGACTTGAAAATGCGGAAGACATTATTGCCGATCTGAAACAGTCACTGGACAGGATTCTTTAAGACGATAGTACTCTGTGCTGCCTGCACTTCGGGCAAAGATCCGGCTTCCGGCATTGACCGGCCGCTCGGATATGCCTACTCCGACTCACGCATGAGCGGCGGCAGGGTTACGCTGGCCAGAATCAGAATACCAAGCAGCACAAATGCCTGAGAGAACCATCCCCTGGCACCGGCCGCGGTGAACAGAGGCGGTGCCGCTCCGGAACCTACCAGGGTTGCCAGCGGGATAGCCAGCGCGACGGCGAGATTCCTTCGCTCCGGGGCGGTAACGTTGGCCAGGGCACTCAAAGCCACCGGAAAATAGGCGCCCACGATCAAGGGCTGCAGGAAGACACTCACCACAAGGAGCCATCCCTGTGACACTCCCAGCAGTATGGTCGCAGAGCCGGTAACCACCAGAATCACCGTCACAACAGGACGGAAACCAAAACGGTCTGAGAGGCTTCCGGCGGTCAGGATTGCGGCAAAGCCGGTAATACGGGATGCTCCTACAAGGTTGTTCACAAATCGCTCAGGGAGGCCGTGTTCAAC
>DAOVYP010000500.1 GCA_030635565.1 Spirochaeta sp.
ATCAGATTAGAGGAGTATATCCTGACTAAATCCCACCTGATTGCAGATATATAAGGGATGCCGAGATAATCGAACTGACCGATGAGGTCATTTCAAGGACGATTTCCATCCTTGAAAAATCTCCAGTACGAACATTGGATGCCATTCATGTGGCATCGGCGTGCCGCAGGAATGCCGATCTTTTTGTATCTTCCGATACAAGACAGCTCAAGGCGGCTGAAGAAGCGGGTTTGAAGATCCGTCTCATATAGGCGCCGAGCGGACTCGAACCGCTGAATCATGGATTTGCAATCCACTCCCTTAGCCTCTTGGGTACGGCGCCGTGTGGGGGAAAATATATCGAATTGAGGGGAAAACGTCTACAATGGGCAGCAAAATTTTAAGTTTGATATGTTATATCCAGAGACTGCAGCGCTCGAGCCGATATTTCAGAACAGGAAATCCTCCGGCAGAGGATTGTAGTGTTCATCAATCTCGTCGATGGTGGCGTCTTCCGGGAGGTTCAGGAGATCCATCAGCTCCCTGCGAGTTGAATCATTGAAGTCGTCACCGTGATAAATGACGAAAGACTTCTTCTCATTCAGATAGACCACCCGGCCTCGGGATATACTGTCGTATTCGTCTCTCATGTAAGGCGGCAGCTGATCCAGGAAACCGCGCTTGTCCAAGATGAACCATGAGGCGTAGTGGCCGTTGGCGTAGTCGATGCTCACCTGGGTATGGATGGCTTTCGATAGGGGTGTGGATTCCACATGGAAAAGTTTTCCCTCATGGATCCAGAAGATCCCAACCTCAGGTTCGAGGTGCTTATCTTCGGACATCACTCACCGGCTATGTAATCGTTCAGTAATTCCGCTGCCCGGGTGCTGTCCATCTGACCCGATATGGCCAGGCGGCCGATGCGATTGTATGCATCGAAGTAGCGGATAACCCGGGGATCGGCGGGTATGACGACGCCCGATCGGGTTTGCAAAGTTCCGGCCATTCGAACGGCATCGGTCAGGGCGAGCTCGGCCAGGGTGCTGGCGGCCGGGTTCAAGCCGGCCGGTATCGCGGCATATTGGAGACGGATGAGGTTCACTGCCCCTTCCGGAGGAGAGATGAGGGGTTGGATCGCTTCAGACGGGCTGCGGGGTTCAGTAGAGGAAGGGAGCCGAACCGCTGTCGCGGCAATTGAAGTGCCGCCGCCGGTCAGTGCGGACATGGGCCTGTCTGTAACTATCAGGTCGGTATTACGGGAGGAGGCGGCCCAGTCGAAGAGGGCGGCCAGACCCGACGGGAGACGGCCGTCGGCATCGAAGAGATTCGGGTTCTCGGTCAGAAGGTAAAGCAGGGCCGCCTCGGGGTGATAGGCATCCAGGGCCAGGGAACCGGTACCGCCGGTGGCGGCTGTCGCGGCCTGTCGCCATTCGGAGATGCGGGAGGAGATGGGCCGTGAGGAGGTCAGCTGAGAGTCCGGGCGGAGGATGTCGAGCTGGTCCAGGAGGATCAGATGGGGCAGGCCTTCGGAGGGGGGATCGGTGAGCAGGTATGCCGGCTGAGTGATGTCACGCCATTCGACATCGACGGACCTGAGGGCGAAGGCCGACAGGAGGTCATTTTTAAAATCAGGATTATCAATGGCCGACCAGACGCTGATGGTGCCGACATTCCGGCGGACACCCCGGACGGCGATGCGGTCGGGGGCGGAGAAGACGTCCCGGCCCACATGGACCTCCCAGATCCCGGCACGGTTCACCAGGAGTGCACCGTTCCAGTCGGCTTCACCGAGACGGGAGGCGTCCCAGAATACCCGGTTGACGCCGGACTGCACTTCGAGGTATTCCACCGATTCCAGCCAGGGGTAGAGGGCCTGCAGGGGGATTCGGGAATTTCGGGCATGGGCTTCCAGGGCCGGGGAATCAAGGACAGCGTGATTCCGGCCGTTGAGGGAGAGGTCGAGAGCGGACAGGTGAACGGCAAAAACGGTCAGAATGAGTAATATCGGCAGCTTGCGTAAATCGGAATGTCGCATATCTCTTTATCGGCGTTTGATTATCGGCGTGAGAAAAGAATTAACTCAAATCGATCGAGTCAGTATTCCCATGGATTGAAGATTTCCACGCCGGTGATTTCGAAATCCTTGATGTTTCGAGTCACCAATGTGGCCGAGTTTACCAGGGCACAAGCGGCAATCAAACCGTCGATAACCGGGATAGGCCTTCTGTCTTTCATGGTCATTGCATTTAATTCTCCCC
>DAOVYP010000008.1 GCA_030635565.1 Spirochaeta sp.
CTCCGGGAATCTGTTTTCCGTCCCAGCCCGCCTCCCGGGCCGCACCCAGTAAATCATCCCTCATGGTGAGGGCCCTGGTAACGGCGCCATTGAATACGTCCGAATCGAAATTTGCATTAGTGATGGTGGTGAACAGCCCGTACATGATGAAGCGGCCCACTTCATCATCAACTGTCACATTGTACCGGCCGGCGGTTTCCGCAGCCCAGGCGACACCTTTGACGGCATAGATGAGCAGATCCTGCTCGGCGGCTACGACGTCGGTTTTGCCGCAGACTCCCTTGACTGTGCAGCCGGTTCCCCCGGCGGCTTCCTGACACTGAAAACAAAACATGGACATTGCGTCCTCCTGAAAACGAATATGATGGGCGCATGGTAGGAGATGTTTCGTATTCGGTCGGTAACACAGGTTACGGAAACGAAAAATAAATGAAAATATTATCGATATATTAATATCGTCTGAAAATCAATTTGTTCCCGATGAGCGGGAGACGTGAAACACCCTTTCATTCAGAGCTGTCGGGACCGCTGTTCAGTATGACTTCTATCGCCGCCTTTTCGGCGGTAAATGCCGCCAGGACCGTGTTCAGGTTCTGTTCGGAAATCATGTCTCTCAGATCGGGCAGTTCACGGCCCGCGAAATGAACGGTGAAGACAGGAAGTGTCTTGTCTCCCGATCGCCGGGTATCGGCTCCCCGGGAACGCTCGGTGAGCACAAGTGCATAGTCACGGCCCTGCCGGACGAATCGCAATATATGTTCAGCCGAGTCGAAGGGATAGGAACTGCTGCGATGGGCGTAGATGAGGGTTGGAGCGATAACGGCCGCATCCCGGATAACGGTCTGGCCGACGTTCATCTCCAGCAGCCGGGAACGCCACCAAGCCGCATTGGCCGTTGCTTCACGAAGGGCGAAGAGGTCGGCATCGGAGAACATCCATGTGACTGTGTCCAGCCCGAAGCCTTTGTAAGATATGAGAATCTCCATTGATGTCCCGGATTCATCGATGCTGAGGAATGCCTGCCCTTCCTGATACCCGTCGAAGCTTTCCAGACCGATTTCCACCCGTCCGATAGATACGGGAAGAGCGGCCAGCGGCAATGCGCCGAGAATCAAGAGGAAAACCAGTGGTAAAAATCGACGAACTGTCATAATACATTCATCCTATCGGTTTCCCGGGCCTTTTTCCCGCTGTTTTTTTCTTCCGCTGAAGTCAGAAGTCGATATAAGCAGTCATTCTATACATGAAAATATTCCGGGGGCTCACACCTTATCTTTCAAGGAAGTCCGGAGATTCGGACCTCGTTACCATTTTTCTTTTGTTCACGGCGGCTCTTTCATCGTTGATTCCGGCATTTCTCCACAGGGTGTTCTTCGACAGGGTGATTCCCGATCGAGGTCGGGAATTGATAGTTCCAATACTGATTCTGCTTGTTCTCGTGGAATCGGCCGGCGTGTTCTCCCGTTTTCAGGCTGATCGGCAGTTGGCCTGCAGAAGCCGGGAGAACAGACACAGGCGGAGAATCAGACTGGTCGACCGTCTCTGGCTTCTGAGAATCAGTTGGTTTGATGCTCAGGGGCCGGGGGCGGTTATCCGCCATTACGATGATGCGGGATTGCTTGGAGATATGAGATCGGTCTTTATCCGGGAGATTATCGGGCCTGCCCTGATACTTCTGGTATTGCTTCCCCCGATGTTCGTACTGCAACCTGTTCTCGCTGCCTGCCGTATAACGGCCACAGTTCCGGCGATGATTACCGGTTTTGTTTTCCTCAATCGCGACCTTCAGTATGAACGGAAAATCTGGAGTGTTCGTAAACGACTGACAACGGATCTGTTTAGAGGAGCTCGGGGTGTTTCAACCCTGAAATCCGGCAGGGGAGGGGACGGATACGCACGATATCTCAGATCCATTATGGATAAGCTGGGTTTGCTGGAAGAGCAACGACGTATTCTTGGTGCCCGTTGGGAGGCCGTCGCTGCAGCTGCAACCCGTGTCGGTGGAGCCCTCATCCTCGTTCTGGCGGTTTTTCTTGTTATCGAAGGCCGCCTGACTTTCGGATCCTATATTGCCTTTTCCATCCTGTCGTCACGGAGTATGGCCGCCATGGGTGAATTCCTGGGAGGTATCAGATCCCTGGCCCGGACCGGGAATGCCGTAAACAGGCACCAAAATCTTTTCCTGCAGGAAACTGACGAGGGTCCGCCATCAGTATCACTGAATCCCCCGTCTTCCGGGCAGGGGGGCCTGAACATTGCGGGTCTCACATTCGCTTATCCCGATTCCGGGAAGATACTCCGGGACCTGAACCTGAATGTGATGAAGGGAGAAAGAGTTCTTCTTTCCGGTGGAAGCGGGGCCGGTAAAAGCACTTTATTTTCAATCATTCTCGGATTTTACTCACCCTTGAACGGCAGGATTTCACTCTCCGGAATGTCATTGATCGGTTGTACTGCATCAAGGCGCAGGGAGCTGATCGGAGCCGTATTGCAGAATCCGTCATTCTTCGATGGGACGGTGCGGGACAATCTTTGTCTGTACGGTGCGGCGCCTTCGGACCGCTGTCTCTGGGCGGCTCTTGAAGCGGCGGCGGCGGATGATATCGTATCCGGGATTCCCGGAGGGCTGAATGCCCGGCTGACCGGTGAGGACTCCTGTTTATCCGGGGGGCAGCGACAGCGGCTGGCCATTGCCAGACTTATGGTCCGGCCGCCTTCACTCATACTTCTTGATGAGCCGGTCAACGCCCTGGATGCCGCCTGTAATGAACGGGTACGTCATTCACTTGCGAAAGCCTGTGAAGGGAGAACCGTTCTTCTTATATCTCATGACGCTGCACTGCCTCTTCAGGTTCATCGGAGACTTTCACTTACCGGCGGTTATATTCGAGAAAGCGAAATTGGAGAAACTGATGGTTAAGCACTTGCATCGGAAAAAACGAAAGTGGTTGCTGAGTGTAATCGTGGTGACAGCCATGCTGACCGGCGCGGCGGTCACCCTGGCCTTGATGAATCCCGGATTCGTCGAATGCACCGGGTATCTCGAACCGGATGGCTGGGTTCCTCTGTATGCACGAAGTGACGGGTCGATCAATTACGGCAATCTGGAAGATGGTATGAAAGTGTCCAGGGGGGAGCTGCTGATTGTCCTGGATGATGAATGGCCTCGCTGGAATCTGAAAAGAATCGGCCAGGAACAAAAGATTCTCGAAACCGAAATATCCTTCCTGGAACAGAGCCTGATCCTCTTCTCGGGCCATCGTGAGATTGAAGAGGAATAGCTCCGCAGACTTATGGATGCCGACCGGCGTCTTCTGGAGAATTCCTCCCTCACCCGGAACGAACTGTATCATACCGAATATCTCTATCATACCTTCATTGCCGGGGCGGACCGTGAGGAGTCCGATCTTGAACAGGTACTTCTTCTCGACAAACTGAAGGCGGAATTCCTCCATGTTGAAAAGAGACTCTGGGAATCAAGACTGGATGAATGCCGTATCATGGCACCAATCACAGGACGTTTCTACAGTGCCGAAACGGTGTTATCCAGTACTTCTGTCGGACTTGCTCCGGCCTTCGGTCCCGGCAGGCGAGTGGAATCAGGTCGTCTGTTGGGTTATTTGATACCTGAAGGCGGGATGCGGGCTCATATCGAGATTCCTCAGCACCGCATCTCCGGATGTCGTCCAGGACAGCCTGTACTCCTCTCGGTGGATGCCCGCCCTCAATGGCGATTTGCCCCTGTCAGGGGCCGGCTTGCGTCAATCATGACCGTAGCCTCCGGAGGTGTCTTTCATGGAACTGTCGAACTTTCCCCATCGGATCAGACCCTTGTGGAACTCAGGGATCTCATCTGTGGGAATCTGACGGCTCGGATCGATGTCGGGAATCGTCATGATTCCGGAGCAGATGTACCCCTCCGGATTACTGCCCGGGTTTGGGAACGCTGGAGCTTGATGGTAAACTCAATCGGGAAAATACAAAAATCTCAGCGGCGCCGATAAATAAAAAAAGCCGGCTTTAGAGAGCCGGTCTCTGTCATCTTAACTCAACGGCCCTTGGTGAATCTGTTTTCCCAGTCCTTTTCCTTGTCGAACTCTTCATCCTCCATCTTCTTCACCCGCTCTTTCAGGTTCTCGAAGTCGGTATCGATATCTTCTGATGATGATTGACGGGGTCTTCTCTGCCGGCGGCTTTCTTCCCTGTACTCGGGTTCAACAGGTAGGATCAAAGCCAGAATGAAGTAAATCCAGATCGACATGCCCCCGAACAGTACCAGCAGTATGAATACCAACCGGACGGCGTCGACGGGAAGGTCACGCCATTCGGCGATGCCTTTGCATACCCCCAGAATCTCTCCGTTCCGGGACCTGTGCAATTTCCTGCGTCCCGTATAATACCCAGCCATTATCATCCTCTCCTCTCCCTGCGAGACGAACGAAGCTTCTCCAGGTTCAATACCCGGCGCTTCAGGGCATACATACCCTCCCTGATCGCCCGGTCTCTATCCACTCTCTCTTCATTCTCTTCCAGTTTACGTCCCACTACCAGTGCCACGATAAGCAATGGTGCGAAAATGAAGATCAGAACCCCTAAAAATTTAAGCATCGGTCTTATCGGCCGTATTTTTGCCGGCCGCTCCCTTGTTCGTCGCCTTGTTCATGCTCTTCTTGAGTTCAGCGAGTTCGTCCTCGATGATATTATCGGATTCCAGTTTGCTGAACTCCCGTTCGAGGTCGTTTTCCACGATTTTACCGGCCAGATCCGCATCGGCTTCCATCCGTTCAATACGGTTCTCCAGTTCCCCGAAGCGCATCACCGCCTGGGCGCCGGTGGCATTGGACATCATGCTCCGGGCACGTTTCTTCTCGACGGCATGAATACTGCGCTGGACGAGCATTTTGTGTTTGAGGGTAACCTCTTCCAGTTTCTGCTCGAGCTGAGCGATATTCCCTTTGCACTCGCTGATGAGATGCACGTAGTGATCCAGGTCTTTCTCGGCAAACTCGAGCTGATTCACACATTGCTTCTTTTCAAGCAGCGCTTCCTTGGCCAAATCGTCGCGTTTGCGTTCGACAGCCAGTACGGCCCGTTCTCCCCATCGATCCACCTTGGCGGTGAGGGTATCGCGGTCCCGCTCCATTTCGGCCCGTGTCGCCATTTTTGCGGCGCAGGATGATTTCAGATCCACCAGGGTGTCTTCCATCTCCTGAATCATCAGACGGATCATTTTTTCCGGATCTTCCGCTTTATCCAGCATCGCGTTGATGTTGGAATTGACGATATCTCCCAATCTGCTGAATACTCCCATGTCTTTCCTCCTCTGGAAATTGAATATTCTATGCAGCTCATAAGCAATGGCCGTGCCAAGTGATCTTGCAACTGTAGAACGGGTTTAGAGGAATGACTTTCACTGAAATTGGTTAATAAAACCTCAATATTATGGCGAAATATACCAAACCGCTGTACAGTGAGATTATGGATTACAACCCCAGTCCACAGGAAGCTCTTGGTGAATCAGATGTGTTTCTGGAGTTTCAGCAGCTCCTGGGGCAGGTTGCCCGTGTGGACCGATCCGTTCTGGTTATCGGAGAGCGGGGCTCGGGCAAGGAACTGGCTGCCAGCCGTCTTCATTATCTCTCAACCCGTTGGAATGCACCTTTTGTGGCCCTCAACTGTGCGGCTCTTTCACCGGGACTCATCGAGTCGGAGCTATTCGGACATGAACTGGGTTCGTTCACAGGAGCCACCGGACAGCGAAAGGGACGATTTGAGGAAGCCGACGGTGGAAGTCTGTTCCTGGATGAAATCGGCATCATTCCTATCGAAGTTCAGGAGAAGATACTCAGAGCCGTTGAATACGGAACTTTCCAGAGAGTCGGAAGTTCAAGGACCGTTGAAGTTAACGTCAGGATACTCGGTGCCACCAATCAGGATCTTCCCTCGCTCTGTGACGCAGGATTGTTCAAGAGAGATCTTCTCGACAGGTTATCCTTCGAAGTTCTGTTCATCCCTCCCTTGAGGGAGCGGGATGATGACATTCTGAAGCTCGCAGATCATTTCGCCGTCAAAATGTCTCGCGAACTGGGAATGGATGTATCACCGGTATTCTCCGATGAAGTCCGTTCTCTCATCATGGATTATTCCTGGCCCGGAAATATCAGGGAGCTTAAAAATGCTGTGGAACGGGCGGTGTACCGCGAAGACGGACCGATTATCACCAATCTGATTATTGATCCGTTCCTGAATCCCTGGGTGGAGAAAGTTGAGAATCCGACCCGGGAATGGCCGATGGACCTCAAGTCCGAAGTCAGGGAGCTGGAGGAAAGGCGGCTTCATGAAGCCATGGCTGAAGCCGACGGGCATCAGGGTAAAGCCGCTGAACTGCTCGGTCTCAGTTACGATCAGTTCAGGGGACTCTACAGAAAGATCAGCCCGGAATAACAGGTTTAGCCGGTCGAACATAAGAAACTGCATCAATACTCCACCCAATCTTCACAAAACGGTCCTGTGATTCGCCTATTATCGAATTGTGCTACTGAATTGCCTGGATAGACTCATGAAACCCGTAGCCACCCTGTTTCTCATCCTGATCCCCGGTCTCATCGCCGCCGCCGGATTTTCGGAATCGAGAATGGAAACCGGTATGATGATTTCCATCGACACAACAACGGGGGCATCACTCTATCCCGACAGGACCGCAGCAAACCCGCCGGCTTTCAGCCCTGAGAACATGCCGAAAGCACTCATCATCCATGCCGACCCGAGGAATAACACCCTGACCGCCGCCGCCAGAGACAGCATGGCGAATCTGCTTGCGTCCGACGGCTGGGAAGTTGAAGTTCGAAGTCTGTACGAGGATGGGTTCGACCCGGTTGCCACTGCTGAGGAAATTTCTTTTCAGAAACCTTCCAGGAACATCATTGATCCACAGGTGGCTCAATATCAGGATCTCATCAGAAAAGCCGACGCCCTGATACTGGTTTATCCGCTCTGGTGGATACAACCCCCGGCCATACTCAAAGGATGGCAGGATCGGGTATTCACCTATGGCTTCGCCTATGAATTCGTCAACAATTCTCCCGACAGTGTTATCAGTCTCCTGGCTGGAAAAAAGATTCTCATCATCAATGTCGTTGCCAGTTCCAAAGATGTTTATGAGGATCAGGGCTACCTTCGATATCTCAATATGGCCGATGAATCCCTCTTCGGCATCAGTGGTATGGAACTTACCGATCGCCACATAATCTATTCCTCTACCGGATTGGACATGGTGGAGAAAAAAGAATGCCTGGAAGAACTCTCCGGCCTGATATCCCTGATTGAACCCTGGTATAAATAAGAATCTTTGAGAAAAGGTATCCATTCATCTGTTTAAAACAGGAATAGACCAGGCTGAGGAGGATGTGATGTACCGTGGGATGGGCGGTGGCCCGGAAGGCGTAGGTCCCCTGTCGGATCAGCTATGTCCCCAGGGGAAGCAGGTTATGCGTAACTTCGTGGCTGCGTAGGGTACCAGCTCGATCATTTCGTTCTCGCCGGAAAGGGGGAGGGGGCTTGTCGGGGGGAGCAGGGCGGTGTCCTTCTCCTTGCCCCATTCCGGACAGCGGTGGGCTTTTGCCATGATCCGCACTGGGGCACCGTCCTGGCTGTAGGGCTGATCGGATGCGATTCCCGTCTCGATCACCTCGTAGGTTTCCAGACCGCCCTCTTCAGTCAGTTCCAGGGCGTATTTCCATTCCGACAGTCCGCGAACCGCGTAGTCGCAATATGGCTTGGTCCCTGAACTTACCGTCCATTCCTCGTCGATCTTCAGGGCATAGAGCAGAGGACCTCGTTCCACGGCCACCGAAGAGCCGCCCCAGAAGGAGGTTTTCACCGTCATGGGTAGTCTCAGTACGAGGGTATTTTCGTCGCTTCCCTTGTAGTCCAGCTTGAAAACAGTTCCGGTCTCCGGGGCAAAAGTCTCTCCCTGGAATTCGAGTTTCGCATCATCGCACCAGCCGGGGATGCGGAAGTGCAGTGGGAAGGCTACTTCGGCCTCGGAACTGACACTGATCTCGACACGATCGGAGAAGGGGTATTCTGTTTTTTGAACGACGCGGACTTTCTTCCCGTCCTTGGTCTCGAATTCTGTAGCCGAGGGGCCGTAGAGCATGAGGGCCAGTCCCCCATCGTAGCTCTCCATGAACATATGGGAGACGAATTTCGGCCATCCCTGGTGCATGTTCGCCAGGCAGCAACCGAAATTGGGCTCCAGGCCGAAGATGTTGGCGTCATCATCATTGTTATAGAAACCGTGCTCAGCAACGACGGCCGCGATCTGGTTCGGCATCTGGTCATACTGGTGGGATTCAATCCGGTACCCCATGGTTCCCGGCAAGGCGTTATAGGCCAATTTCTCAATGTGATCCCCAGTCGCAGGGTCACCGGTCACTTTGAGATTCTCCTCCAGGCTGAAGAGCAACTCGGTCACCGAGCAGAGCTCGGCCCCCTTGGAGGGAGAATCTCCGTTCAAGTGTTCGTCACCGGACCAGATACCCATGGCCAGTCCGTGATGTGTCATCAGGTCATCGATGCCCTTGTCCACGGAAGAGACCAGGTCGCCATCGTCCCGGAGCTGGGACACGAGAACCGGGGTTTTAACTCCCATGGCGATGTTGACAGTATGCGTGGAGAAATAAGCCATGGCGTCGTAGATCTCGAAAGAGGCCATCTTTTTCATCCGCTTCCAGTCGTAGTAGAATCCGGTTGGCCGGGTGAAAGGGATGTTCTGAAAATATGAGCGCCAATCGAAGCTCTGCTCATTGATTAATGCGGCGAGATCCAGGAGCCAGCCTTCCCGGGTGACGTTGTACAGCCAGATTACGGCGTAGATGTTGTCTCCCGCCCGGGAACTCCCCCAGTTCTTCAAGGGGCGATCGGGGAGGGCCTTGAGTTGGAAAGTGAAGTACCGGCTCAGGAAGGGGACAATACGCTTGTCCCCCGTAGCCTCGTGGTACTGAATGAGAACCTTGTTCATCACCATCTGCGGCCACCAGTCTTCATTCTTCTCCGGTCCGTACCAGCCGAACCTGTCCTGGCTCTCCAGGGTCCAATCGATCCACTTGCCGATCTTTCCAATCAGTTCTGCGTCTTCGAGCTGGAAGGCCAGGGGAACAAGTCCATCCAGGTAGTAGGGGCCCCTCTCCCAGGACTCGCCGGTACCACCAAGCCAGCCGCTGTATTGGCCGACACAACTCCAGATATCCTCCAGGTGGCCGGTCAGGCCGTCTTTCTGTATCGTCAGCTGGTCATTGAGCCAGCCCTCGGGCTTAATTCCCCCGGTAGGGATAAGGGAGAAGGGGATTCTTCGCAATGGAGCGATGTTTTTGAGGTTCAACTCGGACATTTAAATTTCCTTTTACTTGACGGATCCGGAGGTCATCCCGGCGACATAGTGCTTTTGCAGGAAGACGAACATGATGATTACCGGGATCATGGATATCACTACCCCGGCGTTAATGACACCCCAATCCTGGGTGAATTTCGTGACGCTGAGGTAGTTCAGGGCGACTTGGATGTTCCTGGCCTTCGCTGAGGAGGCGAAGAGCATCGAGAGCAGGAAATCGTTCCATACCGCCAGGAACACGAATACGATGCAGGTGGACAGGGCGGGAAGTGTCAGGGGGAAGTACATCGATGTCAGGATTCTCGAATCCTTGGCACCGTCGATAAGGGCGCTTTCCCGGATGGCCGGGGGGATGCTCGCCAGGGCGTTGCGCAGCATGAAGATGCAGAACGGTATGGAATAAGTGATATAGATGAATGTGAGCCCCGGCTTGGTGTCGAAGAGCCTAAGTTTGATGAGGAGTTGGTACAGGGGGATAACCAGGGACTGAAAGGGCACCATCATGATGGCCAGGACCAGGATGAAGATAAATTTTGAGCCCTTGAAGGGGAAGAACACGAAGGCGTAGGCCGCCGGATAGGCCACCAGTACCATCAGGCCCAGGGTCATGGCCACCATGATGGCGGTATTGAACAAAAACTTGAGAAATACGCCGTCCTGGTAACCGAGGATCTTCCCGTATTGAACCAGTGTGACCGGGCTTGGCCAGAATTCCGGAGGATAGGCGATCACTTCGGAGGATATTTTCAAGGAGGTGATGAGGGTCCAGACCAGAGGCGCGAAGAACAGACAGGCCAGCAGAACCATCATGGCGTGGAATGCGATTTTCCCGAAGATTCCGGTTTTCTTAGTCACGGCCGTACCTCCCTGCCTTCAGCTGCAGTACGCTCAATCCCAGCAGGAACAGAGAAAAGGCCACCGAGGCCGCCGCGCTCTTACCGACTTCAAAATACTCAAACCCGACCCGGTTAATATACATCAGCAGGGTCATCGTGCGATTCAGGGGATTACCGTGGGTCATGACGTAGAACTGGTCGAAGGCTCGGAAGGAACCGGCGAGGGAGAGGATCAGCGCCAGGACGATGGTAGGCCTCAGGAGGGGGAGGGTTATGCGGAAGAAGACCCGTACTCGCCCGGCACCGTCGATGGCAGCGGATTCGTACACCTCATTCGGGATGCCCGCCATCCCCGACAGGAGGAGGAGCATGCTGAATCCCTGGGTCTTCCAGCCGATCATCATCGAGACTGCCATCATGGCCCGAAACTGCTCGTTGAAGAAATTGAAAGGTTTTTCGACGATCCCGACTTTCAACAGGACATAGTTCAGTATTCCATAGGTGTCACTGAGCAGCCAGAGCCACACGTAGCTCGCGGCGACAAAGGAGATGGTGAAGGGAATGAAGAAGATGACGCGGTAGACAACGTTCGATCCTGTGTTCTTCCGCAGCACCAGGGCGAAGAAGAATGCCATGAAGAAGATGATGGGGGTGACGATTACCGTGTAGAGCAGGGTGTTCCCGAAGGATTGCAGGAAGTGGCTGTCATGGAACAGATCTATGTAATTCTCGAAGAAGACAAATGTATTGGCCTTGGTCGGGCTCCACTCCAGGAAGGAGAGGTGGAACATCGAAATGACAGGCACGATGAAGAAAATCACAATTAAAAGGGCCACCGGTGTCAGGTAGAGCAGCCCTTTTCGCATATTGGTATCCATGGAGCACTCCAAGAGGAACCCGACCGGGAACACGTTCCCCGGGCGGGCCAATTGTCGATATCGGGTATTCGGAAAGATTCCCCCTCAAAGGAGGGGGAACGGGCTAGTCTTCCATCGCCTCGGCGATGGCTCGGGCGCCCTGAGTGACGGCCTCGTCTACCGAGAGTTCGCCGCGGATCGAGCTGTTGATGTAGTAGAGCAGGGGGTCATAGATCTTGTTGTAATTCTTGCTGATCGGGGTCTTCGCCATGGGCAGGATGTCGACGAAGGCCATCATCCGGGGAAGTTCCCTGTAATACTTGTTGTCGAAGAGGTCGGTCCTGGGCAGGAGGCCGTAATCCTTGGCGTACACCTCCACCAGTGGTTCTTCGGACAGGGCGTACTCGATGAAGCTCCATGCCGCGTCGAAATCCTTGCTCTGGCTCGTGATACCGATCAGGTTGCCTCCGCCGAAGGTGTAGTGCCGGCCCGTGTTGGAGGGGATGGGCACAATCTCGTAGTCGATCTCGGGAGCGTCGGTCCGGAGGCTGGTGAGGTTGAAATTCCCGCCGTGGTACATGACCAACTTGCCTGAGATGAACATATTATAGGCGTTGAAGTCGGATTGAATCGAGGATTCGGGTGCCATCTTGTAGGTGTGAACCATATCGTACCAGAGCTGGTAGACCTCCCGGGTTGCTTTGGAGTCATAGGTAACCTTTTCGCCGGGACCGATCATTGCTCCACCGTTCCCCCAGAGATAGGGCAGGCCCCAGAACATGTTCCCACCGGCGGAGTTGAGGAGGTGGGAGCCCCATTGGTCGATGTTTCCGTCACCGTCGGTGTCCTTGGTGACCGCCATGCCGATCTCGATGTACTCTTCCCAAGTCGCCGGCGGCTTGTCATAACCCGCTTCCCGGAGGATGTCCATGTTCACCAGAAGGGTGGAGAGATCCAGTTCGTATGGGAGGGCGTACACCTCGCCGTCCTTCCGGGCGACGTCGATATTCCCCTGGGGCAGGGCGTCCTTGAAACTCAAGGATTCATACTGCTTCGTGATTGGAGCGAATGCGTCCTGTTCCAGGAAGTAGGGATACTGCACCAAGTCAAGGCTATAGACGTCGGGGGCCGTGTTCGAGCTGAGGGCCGCCATGAATTTGGGCACCTGTTGATCGTAGGGAATTACCTCGAATACCGCTCGGACATCCTTGCCCTCAGCTTCCATCTGATCGTTGAACATCTTAACCACCCCTTCCATCAGGGCGTTCCTGTTCCAGATTCTCAATTCAACTGAGTCCGCCTTGTCGGCGCCTCCGTTCGCGAAAAGGGCGCATGTCAGGGAGAGCAACACGACTGCTATAATGATTTTTTTCACCGATTTACTCCTTATTGATGATTGCGGGTCCCGAACAAGGTTCGACGGCGGGGATGCGGATGCCTGCAACAACATCCGACGACACCGTATGGCGAAGCCTCAGACAGGATAATGAAAACACTAGAAACGTTTCTAGCGGTAATATCCCATAACGGAATCTGTTTGTCAATATAGTTTTTTAAAATTTTGTATTGTAAATAAATAGATTTGAATATATATGAATGAACTAATCTCTCCCGAAATGTCTTTGAAGTGAAATTCCTCAGGATGCTGAGGATTCCCTTTCGATCAACCGACATGGAAGCAAGAAGGAGGTCTGCCCATCCGTGGTATCGGGGGCAAACTCGAAACCGTTTTCGATCGTGTGGAAAAGGATGTCCGCCGCCTTCTCGCCGATGTTCTTAAGGGGCATTGCGATGCTGCTCAGGGATGGGCGCATCAGCGTGCAGAACTCAATGTCATCGAAGCCGATGATGGCAATTTCCTCCGGTATTGAGAGGCCCGAGTCCGCAGCGGCGTGGTAGAAGGAGAAAGCGATAGCGTCGCTCTGGCAGAAGACGGCATCCGGTTTCGCTTCCTTTATTAACCTCACGGACATTTCGTAGCTCCGGCGGCTGTCCCAGAAACTGCTCTCGACGATTCCTGCAGGTTCCAGGTCGGCACGTTCGAGGACCTTAGTGAATCCGTCGGATCGTTCCCGAGAGGCCTTCCAGCCGGCGTTGCCGGTAATCATACCGATTCTCTTTCGCCCCTTGGAAAGCAGGTGCGCGGCGGCGAGGGACCCGCCTTGCTCGTCGTCGGGCAATATTGAGCTCGATAGCCTTTCCTTATGGGCGCAGTAGGCGAAGATGACGGGTAGATCGCCGGGGACAGGAAAGCCCAGCATTTCGGTTTTGTTGTCGATAAAGACGATGCCCTCCACCCTGTGATCCCGGAGGAATGATATGGAGTGCTCATGGTTCTCCGTATCGGCCACCAGGAGCATTGTATAACCCTTTTCCTTACAGATTTTTGCGATAGATTCAATCACCGTTTTGTCCGGGCCGTATTTCTTCAGGTTGCCGATGATGCCGATGGTACGGGTCCGCCGACTCTTGAGGTTGCGGGCCGAGGGATTCGCCTTGTAGTTGTACTTCCGCACCAGGGCTTCCACCAGCTCCCTCTTCTCCTTGCTGACCGGTCCGGATTCGTTGACGACATAGGAAACTGTTGAGATTGAAACCCCGGCCTCCCGGGCGATGTCTTTGATCGTAATCCTCATAATTCGCGCTGTCTGTCCCTGATTGATCGAAGATTCATGTATACTGTAGGTGAATAGTAGCGTATGCGGGAGGGAGGGGATAGGGAAAGCTCATCTCGAACCTATGCCCCTCCTGGAAAGACGATTCGTCCCAGAATAAAATTAATGGTGATGGCCGTGCTCCCCATGCACATGACCATGTTCCAGCTCTTCTTCGGTCGCATCCCTCACCTCTTTCACCGTGACATCGAAAATGAGTGTTTTTCCTGCGAAAGGATGGTTGCCGTCGATGATAACTGTATCGTCCTCAACCGACATCACGGTGTAGAAACGCAGCTCCCCGTCAAGGTCGGCATGGAAAACCAGGCCCGGAGAAACTTCTTCGGAATCCTCGAAATCCTCCAGATCCATTTCCCTTATCAGTTCATCATCTCTTGTGCCGAAACCTTCCTTTGGGGCCAGGGTAACTTCCATCTGATGTCCGGTTTCTTTGCCCTCCAGGGCTTTCTCCAAACCGGGAGCCAGGGCTCCGGAACCCTGAATGTAACTCATGAGTTCTCCATCCGCGCTTTCGAGAAGTTTCCCCTCCTCGTCCCTGATATCATAGTCGATGGTGACAACGGCGTCTTTGCTGATGGTCATATGTGTAATTCCCCGGAAAGTTCATTCATTCCAACAGGGTAAGAGAGTTTCGGGAAAAAATCCAATTCTCTGTGGTATTCTGTACAGAATGATAGATCCGATTACCCGGGGGTTGCTGGCAACCGACCTCGACGGTACTCTCGCCGTTGGAGGCGTCATAGGTATGGCCGACCGCAAAACCGCCGCCGCCCTGAAGGAACGGGGTATCCCTGTTCTCATCGTTACCGGACGAAATCAGAAATCACTGAATAAGGTGGAGGGTCTCTGGGATGTAGCTGATGAGGTTCTCTTTTCTTCGGGGGCGGGTCTGTTGGCAGCTGAGGATGCGATCCCTGTGGAACAGGCCAGGCTTACAGTCCGGGAAGTGAGGGATATCGTCGCCATCCTCAATGAAGCCGGTGAGGATTACTGCGTGTTGAATCCTATCCCCGGGAATCACCATTATTCATGGATGCGCCATCGCCCACCCCTGGATAATCCCGATTTCGACAGTCGCATGGATATTTACGCCGAGTGGGGCCGTCCTGATGACGGGAGCCTGTTACCGGCTTCTCAGGTTCTGATTATCCGACCTCCGGGTATGCTTCCGGATCATAATCTGGAAGCGTCTCTGGCCCCATGGTCTGTGTTTTACAGTTCATCACCTATCGACCATACGTCCGTCTGGTTGGAGATTTTCCCTGCGGGCATGAACAAGGGAAGCGCCCTGGCCGCCTGGTGCGGGGCGAACAACATAGCCCGTAAACGGGTTCTGGCCCTAGGTAACGATCATAATGACGAGACGATGCTTTCCTGGGCAGGGATGGGTCGGGTGGTGGACGGAGCTCCTTCGGCATTGAAGTCCAGATTCCCCGTACGCAGTTTTGAAGCCGCTGCCAAAGAAGCCATGGAGCTGTTTCATCGAATCTGGTAGATGAACAGATCCGGATAATTCAGGGTTCCCAGCAGGTTAACCAGCGGAAATACCTCGGCTTCAGGCACATTGAGAATTGATATTCGTGTGATGCCGTCGCTGCCGAGTTCCGCTTTCGGGTTCAAACCGGCATCCGCCAGCCGGATTCGGTGGGTGAGGGCGTTATCCAGGTCGCCCCAGGCCCCGATCTGAATGTTGAACAGTACTTCGGGAATCATCCCGTCTACCGCGAGGATACGAACATTGGCGGTCCCATCCCGTATCATGTCCAGATCTTTGGCCGCAGCATATGTGAGATCGATAATACGGTCATCGACAAAGGGCCCCCGGTCGTTCACCCGGACCCGGACACTGAGGTTATTGTCAAGATTAATGACTTCGAGAATGGTGTTGAAGGGGAGGGTTCTGTGGGCGCATGTGTAACCGTATGTGTCGTATGTTTCCCCGTTTGCCGTCTGCCTGCCCTGGAAAATGCCTCCGTACCAGGAGGCTGTACCGGTCTGTTCCCAGGCGCTGAGTTTAATCGGGCCGCCGATGATGGTCAGGATGAAGAACAAGGCGACCGACAGCGGCCGGGAAAGTGGACTCATGTTATCTGTATCGGCGGTTGGGAACTGAAAGCTGACCTCTGCCGCGGCCGGGTTCTCCTCCTGCCGGTTCCCCACGGGTACCCGTGGCGGAAAGGTCTGCTGCAGTGATAAACTTCAATCCGGAGGCTTCCAAGTGAAGCGAATTGCTTATTTTCAGTTCTGTCCCGTCCTCGCCGACCCGACGGCCAACCGGGCTATTGTCGCAGGAACCCTGGAAGGCGTCGAAGCCGATCTCATCGTGCTGCCCGAACTGGCGTTCACCGGATATTCCATGACGGATCGGAAGACCGCCTCGGCACTGGCCGAGGATCCCGCCAATTCACCGTCACTGGAGCTGCTGACCGGACTCTGCCGGTCCGGGGATTATCATATTGTCGCCGGATTTACCGAGCGAGCCGGGGACAAGCTGTACAACAGTGCGGTTCTCGTCGGCCCGGGGGGCCTGGTGGGTATGTACCGGAAAATCCATCTCTTCGGTTTTGAATCGGAATTATTTGATCCCGGACCCGAACCCCCGGCGGTATATGATATCGGCGGCCTGAATGTGGGCATGATGGTCTGTTTCGACTGGTTCTTTCCCGAAACGGCCCGGCTCCTGGCCCTCTCCGGTACGGACGTCATCGCCCATCCTTCCAATCTGGTGCTCGACTGGTGCCAGAAGTCCATGGTAACCCGCTGCCTGGAGAACAATCTCTTCGCCGTCACTGCGAACCGTTACGGTTCCGAAGCCCGGGGCGGCAAGGAACTCACCTTCACCGGCGGCAGCCAGATTACCGCTCCCCGGGGAAAGATTCTCGTATCTGCCGGGTCTGCTGCAGATGCGCTGGAAATCATCGAAATCGATCCGGATACGGCCAGGGACAAAAATGTTACCGCCGTCAATCACCTTCTGGATGATCGCAAACCGAAACTTTATAAGGGGCTTATGTAATGTTTGTACTGACTTTCCTACTCCTGTTCGCACTTGTGTCATGGAAACTCCTGCCGATTATCGGATTGCTGTTGTCGCTGATTTGTTTTCTGGGCTGGCGAATTGCCAGGTTTGAGGGCTGGCCGCTAAGCAGGGGTTTGTACTGCGCGTTTATCACTGCCACTACCGTCGGATACGGTGTCGTTCATCCGACAAAACCCCGTACAAGGGCCTTCAGCATTATCATTGCCTTACTCGGCCTCCTGCTCACCGGAATCATGGTAGCTCTGGCTATCCAGAGTCTGGAGTTGGCTGCCGAGTACACAGGCTTAGCCGATGATATACGGGACCAATTAGACTTTCTCGGGAAGTAGAGTGTAATTTCGACATCCATGTTTGTCAGTGATACCCTTTCAGCATGAAGGTTAGTCAGGAAATACAGGAAGAACTCTCTGTATATTTCTTTTCAAGAGAAGAGATTCTGTCTGCTTTTCTTTTTGGTTCTACCGTAAAGGGTGATGCGGGTTCAGATTCAGATATTGATACAGCTGTCTATTTTTTCCTTCAGAAAACAGATTGGATATTGAAGAGGAAAACGTATTTAATGAAGAAGAGGAAATTTGGAGCGATCTGGAAAGAATGACCGGTAGAGATGTGGATCTTGTTGTTTTAAACAGGGCATCTTCTACAATCTGCGCTTCAGTTTACCTTGAGGGGATTCCCCTTGTTATTAAAGATCAACTCCTTTATGGTCAGCATTTTAATATCGTGACTGATATTGCGGAAGAATACCATGTATGTCTGGACCGAGGTTCTGAAGCGTGAGTTCGATAGGGGTTCAGCGGCCGGGTTTGAAAAGGCCGTTGAAACCGATTCGTGTGTCAACACGGACCACGAACTGTTCATCGGCCGCGACCCCGCCGACGGCTGCGATGGTGGCGAGCAGAAACGCTACGACGAATTTTCGCATCACGGTCTCCGTCCGAAAGTATAACCACCCTTGGGGCCGGCTGACATCCCGATTGCACGGTATGTGCCCCTCCCAATTAGATAATCATCGAATGCCGATTGCGTCAGGGGGGGCAGAGCATATCCCCAGGGCAGGTAGTGTGGCTGATGAGAACTCGGAAAGGATTTTCGTTCAGGTGTCTGGTCTGAGCAGCTTCTTCTTTGTCAGCTCAA
>DAOVYP010000362.1 GCA_030635565.1 Spirochaeta sp.
CTTCTTCAGATCATGCAAAAAAGGTGGTCTGCCGAAAAAGCTCGCTTTTTATAGAAATGAACAGGGAAGGTTTTTTTGTGATATAATTATCCCTGAAGCATAGGGGTTTTTACAAACCTGGAAGTACCGGCGGAGGAAGGTCACATGAAAAAAATCGATATTTTAAACTGGTGTATCGGGATTGCCCTGGTTCTGGCAGTGCTGTTTTCCGGGTGTTCCTCGCTTGAGAGCATGTTTATGGGCAGTGTAAGTAAAGAGGCTTCCAGGGACGCCGGGAAGACGGTGGAGAAGGAAGCTGCCCCGGAAACGGAATCGGCTCAGGCCAGGACTTCTTCCACGGGACCTCAGTGGAACCAGCTCATGATTACTCAGGCCCAGATGGCCTTCAACTATGCCTTCTCAGCCGGAGGGATGTGGGCAGGACAGGCGAACTACAACCCCGGGGAGTTCACCAAGTTCGAGTGGATGATGAAGGGAAATGATTCCATCATCATTGAACGGGCTTATTTGATGGAACTGGACGACGGAAAGCAATGGTGGCGGGTCTCCTGGGATGATTCTGAAGGCCTCTGGATCTGGGAAGCCCTGATCGATCCCGAGAGCAGCGAGATGTTACGAATGCGGGCAAGGGATCCGGATGGCAATGAGGGTGAGGTTCCGGTAAGCGGTCAGGCCGTATATATGCCGGCAACAGAGCTTACCAGGGAGAGTGTGAAGGGCGCCTCGGTGGGTCAGGAGAAAGTTGATGT
The DNA here is from genome assembly GCA_030635565.1 of Spirochaeta sp. GTDB lineage: Bacteria > Spirochaetota > Spirochaetia > DSM-2461 > DSM-2461 > UBA2779. The sequence continues at coordinate 750 of DAOVYP010000362.1, forward strand.
CCCGGCGGGTAGATTCCAGGCCGACCACGTTGTTTTTATGGCGGGAGGCGGAGGAGGACAGGTGGAGTTCTGGCTGGCTCCCCAAATTCCCGGAGGCGTGGTGAAATATCTGATCAGTCAAAGTGGTGAGGGCATTCTCTGGAACAGCGACCTTATTGAGTACGGAAAAAAGGCGACGACGATACTGAGCTCATTCTAGAAAAGATTTTGAAAAGGCACTGGAGGCCTATTCCCTATAATGACGCCTCCGTGTTAGGGTTCGGCGCGGACTGAAGCCGACCGCCTTATTTTACGAATACAGCGACAATCCCGCCCCATATATATGAAAGGAAAAATACGTCATCGCCGTCGGCCGCGATACGTTATATGCAATCACTCAAGATGCAAGAGAACTCAAAGAAAACACCTGATAGTGTTCGTTTCACCGATCTCGGTCTGTCCGAGCCGCTGCTCAAGGCCGTGGCCGGTCAGGGTTACGAGATCCCCACCCCGATACAGGCTGAAGCCATCCCTGCCGTACTTGAAGGCCGGGATGTGATGGCCGCGGCCCAGACGGGAACCGGCAAGACTGCAGGTTTCACCCTGCCCATCCTGCATCGGCTCACCAGCGGAAGTGAGCGGTCACGGCGGCAAGGCCGCCGCCCGGTCAGATCACTCATCGTCACTCCCACCCGCGAGCTTGCCGCTCAGGTGGAAGAAAGTGTGAAAACCTATGGCGGGCATCTGCCCCTGCGCACCGCTGTCGTGTTCGGCGGGGTGAATATCAACCCTCAAATCAGCAAGTTACGCCACGGAGTGGATATTCTGGTGGCCACCCCCGGCCGCTTGCTGGACCTCTACGGTCAGGGTGCTGTCCGTTTCGACAGCCTTGAGGTACTTGTACTGGACGAAGCCGATCGCATGCTGGACATGGGGTTCATCCACGACATCAGGAAAATTCTGGCCATCCTGCCCAAAAGGCGTCAGAACCTGATGTTTTCCGCCACCTTCTCGGAGGAGATTCGCGAACTGGCCCGGGGCCTGGTGAACGATCCGGTGGAAATCTCCGTTTCCCCCCGGAACACAACCGTGGATACCGTCACCCAGTGGGTGTATCCCGTGGACAAGGACCGGAAAACCGAGCTCCTGATCCATCTGATCAACGAGCAGCAGTGGTATCAGGCCCTGGTATTCAGCCGGACCAAGCATGGTGCAAACCGTCTGGCCCAGAAACTGGAGAGAAGTGGAATTCAGGCTATGGCGATCCATGGCAACAAGAGTCAGAACGCCCGTACCCGGGCCCTGGCCGATTTCAAGTCCGGAAAGACCCAGATTCTTGTGGCTACCGACATCGCCGCCCGGGGCCTGGATATCAACCAATTGCCGCATGTTGTCAATTTTGACCTTCCCAACGTCCCCGAGGACTATGTCCACCGCATCGGCCGAACCGGTCGGGCCGGCAAGGAAGGTGAAGCTTATTCACTGGTCTGCGCCGAGGAATCCAGGATGCTTCGGGACATCGAGAAGCTCATCCGTAAAAATGTCGAGCGCCGCACCATTACAGGCTTCGAGCCCCTCGAGTCGCTCTCCGATTCCCACCCCGGTGTCGGACACACTGGCAGCGGTAGCCGGCGTGGTGGAGGCTATCGCGGCGGCACCAACCGAAGTGACATCAGCCGAAGCGGCGGCCGGCGATATGGTTCAGGCCGCCCGAATAACCGTTACCAAGGTAATCGTCAAAACCGCAGCCGCTGACATATGCTCGCAGCGTTCCTCGCTGCGCTGCGGTATGAGATGCGCAAATATCTCCTTTTGCAAGCCCCGGGCCAACATCGGTTACGGGGCTTTTTCTGTATGAAGTAAATCCCAGCAATTAGGAATTATTCCTAATTAGTTGAATAAGTTTGGATGTATTAATATACTTAATCTACACTAATCCATGTAAGGGAGTTTAATATGGAACAGGAACAGGTTATCGTATCAATGCCTCGAATCGGGGATAAAGCGCCGGAATTCACAGCCGTTACCACCCAGGGAGAAATTAATTTTCCCGGGGATTATTCCGGTGAATGGGTGATTCTTTTCAGTCATCCTGCAGACTTCACCCCGGTTTGCACAACGGAATTCATCACATTCGCATCGATGCAGGATCAGTTTGCCAAGGCGAATTGCAAGCTGGTTGGCCTGTCGATAGACGGATTATTCAGCCATATCGCCTGGCTTCGTACTATCCAGGAGAAGATTGAGTATCGGGGTATGAAGAATGTCGAAGTCACTTTTCCGTTGATAGAAGACATCACGATGGAAGTGGCAAAGAAGTACGGCATGATTCAGCCGGGTGAGGATACCACCAAAGCTGTTCGTGCGGTGTTCTTTATTGATCCCAAAGGTATCATCCGGACCATGATTTACTATCCGCTGAGTCTCGGCAGAAATTTTGATGAAATCTACCGGGCACTGATCGCTCTGAAAGCCGCAGATGAATTCGATATCGCCACTCCCGCCGATTGGCGTCCAGGGGACGATGTCATTATCGGTCCCGCCGGTTCCTGCGGTTCAGCGAAGAACCGGATGGACGATAATGAAGATATGGAATGTCAGGACTGGTTCTTCTGTTCGAGGAAGATCGATA
>DAOVYP010000538.1 GCA_030635565.1 Spirochaeta sp.
GGATTTCTGGCGTCAGGAGCATTACAAAAACGGCTACGAGATGGTGTTTACCCCTCATGTAGGAAAGAGCTGGCTCTGGGAGACTTCAGGACATCTGGATTTCTATGCCGATGGTATGTACCCCAGCATGGTGATGGACAAGGCGAATTACTACGCCAAGCCCATGAACTGTCCCTTTCACGTGATGATTTACAATAATGGTAAGCATTCCTATCGGGATCTGCCTTTCCGCTGGGCCGAGCTGGGTACCGTATATCGATATGAGCGTTCGGGAACCCTCCATGGCCTTATGCGTGTCCGGGGATTTACTCAGGACGACGCCCATCTCATCTGTACTCCGAGTCAGATGCTGGATGAGATTCGCGAGGTTCTGCGCTTCAGTCTCTTCATGCTGCGATCTTTCGGTTTCGAGGAAATTGCGGCCTACCTCTCCACCATGCCGGAAAAGGCGGTGGGAGAACTTGATCGCTGGGAAGCCGCTCAGGAATCCCTGAAAGAAGTCATTGAGGCCGAAGGGCTGGAATACGAGATAGACGAGGGCGGCGGCGTGTTCTACGGTCCCAAGATCGACCTGAAAGTGAAAGACGCCCTGGGACGCTCCTGGCAGCTCTCTACTATTCAGTTCGATTTCAACCTACCGGATCGCTTCGACATGACCTTCACCGATTCCGATGGAGAGGAGAAGCGCCCCTATATGATACATAGGGCCCTGCTCGGGAGTCTGGAGCGTTTCTTCGGCGTGTTGATTGAGCATTACGGCGGGGCTTTCCCTGTCTGGCTCTCACCTGTCCAGGCCGTCGTGATTCCCGTGGCTGCCGCCTTCGATGATTATGCCTCGGAGGTAGTCAGGGAGATGAAACTGAAGGGGATTCGGGTTCAGGCCGATCTGGGACACGACCGCTTGAATGCCAAAATACGGCATCATCAGACACAGAAGGTGCCTTACATGCTGGTTGTCGGCGGCCGTGAAGCGGAGCAGAGGGCGGTGAGTATCCGGGTCCGAACCGGCGAGAAGTCGGATCTGCCACTGGATGAGGCGATTGCCATGATACAAAAAAAGATCGACGGCAGGGAAATGCCTTAACAGCCTCAACCCTGAGCGAAGCAGGTGTAATTCATCAGAGGCCGCAAGAATTGCCGCATATGATGAGAGTGCCAACGGGAATCATATCGGGCAATTCCCTCCGGCGGCCTCATGAATTAGACCGAATCTCCCGGAGTGCTGATGTGCATTAACATTTAGAAAGCGGCGGTTTATCGAGGCTGCCGTTTTTTTATTTAAAAAATGTTTATTGGTACTTGACTTCTATGCCATACTGTGCTAGTGTGGTAGTACACTACCTGAGGAGGTAAGATAATTATGGTTACAGTCAAGGACATGTCCTTTGGCTACAATGGAGGTAATCTGTTCGATGGGTTGAACCTGCGGATGGAGAAGGGCAACATTTACGGTCTTCTCGGCCTTAACGGGGCGGGTAAGACGACATTGCTCAAACTGCTTACAGGGCTTCTTTTTCCAGGCGATGGGGAAATACGGGTGATGGGGAAGAATCCCTCACGCCGGTCTCCGGGGCTGTTGTCCCGGATATTCGTCCTGCCGGAGGAGCTCAATGTTCCGTCGATATCCGAAAAGGAATTTCTGCTATCCCATGCTCCGTTTTACCCCGGATATAACCGGGATCAATTCGAGCGGTATCTTGGAGATTTCGACGTTCCCCGGAACAAGAAACTCAGCAAGTTATCCTATGGTCAGAAGAAAAAATTCCTCTTGTCATTCGGTCTGGCTTGCGGATCAGAGCTTCTGGTTCTCGATGAACCTACCAACGGTCTGGATATTCCGTCCAAGGGCCTCTTCCGGAGGCTGGTAGCAGAGGCACTCACCGACGATAGGATTTTCGTGATTTCCACCCATCAGGTGAGGGATGTTGATTCATTGATTGATCCCATCACCATTCTTCATGAAGGACGAGTTCTTTTCGAGCACGGTATGGCCCAGGTGAA
>DAOVYP010000340.1 GCA_030635565.1 Spirochaeta sp.
CCGGTGAAACGGGCGGCGCCGATGAGGGTTTCGACGCCCCGTTCAGCCAATACTTCAGGTGATTCATGGGAGTAAACCAGCTGTCTCACCTCGTCCACCCGGGCGAAGGGGCTCCCCGGGGCCGGCTTTCCACCGGCTTCCCGGACAGCGTGACTCAGCTCAGCCAGGTGGATGAGGGCTTTGCTGGGAATACAACCGCTCCAGGTGCATTCACCGCCGGTTTTGTATTTCTCCACCAGCAGTGTTTTCTTTCCGAACCCGGCTGTGGTGAATGCCGTGCTGAGGCCGGCCCCACCACCACCGATGACTATAACGTCGTAATTTTGCATTAATTATTCCTTAGTAAATAAGTATTGTACGTAGAACTTAAGTAATTCAAGTTTGAAACAGGAGATTTGATGAAGTCGGTGGAGTTCCGGTAGCAGGTTTGTGAAGGTTTTGTGAAGAAGAGCGGTGAGGCAGGATTCGAAACTATGTCTTCCGGGTCCGTATCAATGGGGATTGCTAATGTGAAGCATCCCCTCCAACAAGGATTCTTTTCCAGTTCTCACCATCATCTTTGCTGATGTAGACATGGCGGAACCCGGTGACATAAGCCAGATAGCCACTCCCGATCGGCCCGACTGCGATTTGTCTGACAGCATCCCTGCTATCCAGTTCAGGAAGAGTTAAACTGTATTTAAAGCGGCCATTGATATCCATAACAAGGAACCTGTGCCCTGCCGCATATATCGATTCCCCATCTCTTGAAATAGCCATAGTGCTCATGTGTGTCATCGGTGCCAGTTTCCGGAATCGACTTCCGTAATCTTCGGAACGGAAAACTCCTTCGCTGGTCAGGATATACACCATATTACCTGCGGTCGGATGAGCCGCGATATCGATGAGAGAGCCGCTGGTTCCTTCGAGATATTTATTCCCCCACGTTGCCCCTCTATTGCTGGAAGCAATGAAGAGCGGGGCACCTGTTAAAGGAGCACTTGAAGTCAGGGCGTAAACAGACGTTGTAGAATATCCGGCAGTCAACCAGTGAAAATCCACTTCACCGTTATAGCCCTTTGACTTCAGAGTTTTCCCAAGATCATTTGTAAACATCACACCCAGGGGGTTATCGAGACCCTCACGATGCAGGAGCGATGGATGACCACTGATATAAGTGCCTCCCGAAACCAGTGAGAAACCCATGAAATCATGGGGTGGAGAATCAACGGGCGCCCAATCGTCATCGTGGAACCGGATCAGCCCGAGGTGTGTGGCAAGTATCAGATCTTCACCGATGAAACCGGCACCATGAACGTGGCTTACAGTTAATCTTTGGTTTGGATCTGTCCTGTCAAGAAAGGAATGAACATTATGATCGGTGTCATCAGCTGCCGCCATTCCCGCGGTAAGCGAAGCCGCGATCAGCATTATCAACCCTCGTATTGCAATTTCTCTTTGCAATTTCATCTATTAAATTCCCGTGAACGATAATCGCTCATTCAACACCTGATAATATTTTGTGTTATTTTCTCAGGCAGTGTCAGGGTTTTATATTTGATGTTTAATATGGCGTTGATGCTTGCCGTCATTCTCGTACTCATTCAACTTGCAGCAGTCAAGTGAACCACTACCGAAGTTCTTCCTGTTTGCCTCGCCAAGCCTTTTTAAATATGCATCCCAGCTCTTTCTCATTTTCATGAACAAGCGCATACCCATGGTTTGCCTCCACTGTAATACTTTGGGATTCTTCACATAGTTGTATGGGTTCAAATGTACTCCATAATTTCTTACCAGGAGATTAAGGTTTGATTACGTTTCTCACCTGATGTGTCGAAAAAATTGCATGCAGAAGGCACCTGAAATACATTAAATAATATGGATACACTAAGAATTGGTGCAGATCGCACCGGGGCCGTATCATGAAGGTTCGAATGGGATTTCTTGTCTTAATGCTGATCATATCGGGATATGTCTATGCCCAGGGAAACATGGAGGAAGAGCAGTTTATGGGGGCGAAGAAGAACTCCCGTGGATATAGCCAGGTTGATGCTGAAATGTTAATGAAGGAGATGCCGATGAAGGACTTTAACCTCATCAATGTCCATATACCGTATGAAGGTGATATCCCCGGTACGGATGCGAGCATTCCTTACAACATGATCGGTGATTTCATGGATCAATATCCTGACAAGGAGCAAACTCTCGTCCTCTACTGTAAAAGCGGACCCATGAGTGCTTCAGCCGCTAAGGAGCTGGCTGCTCTCGGCTATACGAACATCATTGAGCTGAAAGGGGGCTTCAATGCCTGGAAACGGGCCGGCGGCGACATGATGATGCGCTGAAGAAATGTTGAGTGTCCCCAACCTTGTCACAAAATCCGCTGACATCATTCAAGGGCCGCTGGAAAAATCTGAAATCGGCCGGAGATCGAAATTAACGAGGTTTCACGGGAAGTGTGACAAGGTTGGGGACACTCCGGAAGAAATTGGAGACCGAATCGCGGCAGATTCCGGGCTCGGTCTCAACCCTGCCTAAAGGGATTCGATCACACTTTTAAGTTTCTCTCGCATTTCAGTTGTTATGTTGGCTATCGTATCGTTCCTGACGGCGATTGTTGACTCCTTGGGGTCGATGGAAGTTACCTCCGTTTCTCCATCAGGGTTCACCTGTACGACGACGTTACAGGGAACCATGGTTCCGATTTTATCTTCGGATTTCAGCGCTTTTAAAGCGTATTGCGGGTTACACGCTCCAAATATTCTATAAGGCCGAAAATCGACATCAAGTTTCTTCTTCAGAAGTTCCGTTACATCGATTTGGGTTAGTATTCCGAATCCTTCTTTCGAGAGGGCTTCAGTAACTCGTTCGATTGCATCATTAAAACCATATTCTACTCTCTTCGTAAAATAATACATCTTGTTTTCACTCCTTAGTTCCATTCGAATACTCTATCCAGACCGGCAATCCCATCCAGGTTCAACTGTAATGATTCCGGTGCTGCGGGAATTCCCGGGAACCAGAGTGTTCCCGAGACATGATGACCTCCGGGCCCCGGACCCTCCCAATACCGGGGGGTAACGGTAACTGACTTATCGATAGTCAGTGTTGCGATGTGTTCCACATCAAAATTCAGATCAACTGTATGGGTCTCCAATGTGACAATGAATCCCAGTCTCACATCGGCTTCTTCAAGTAGAGGTTTGATCGATACGGTGACACCGTTCCTGGTATCGCTGATTTCACTCCATGGGCCAAAATCTCCGGCTTTGAAAACTGTCTGTGTTGATGTATGTCGGTTATGAGGAAGACTGTCCAAGCTTGAAGAGAACGAGAGTACCAAGACAGGTACTGCTGCCGCAAGGACGAAAATCCGGATTGTTTTGAGTTTATCAACTCCAATTTTTGCAAGGCCGCCCCCCGAAGGATACATCCCATGATTTTTCATCATGATGAGTTGAGTCACAATAGCAAACAGGTTAATGAAAATTTCGAGATATATGAGTGATTCCTGTATTTGAGCCAGAAATCCGATGAGAAATGAGACGCCGAGAAAAGGAATGAAAAGGGCCAGTAAGTGGGTACAAC